>CAYPHE010000022.1:0-18867 GCA_964410075.1 uncultured Polaribacter sp. | reverse complement strand
ATACCATCTACTACTGTTCCTTTTTTTAAAATTTGTTGCTTTCCATTAATAGTTAAGACATAAGTATTATCTTTTACTCCTTTTATCAATCCATTATAAACAACATTTGGAAAATTCTTTTGTACTTCTTTTTTTACAATCTTAGGCTTTTTCTTCTTTTTCTTTACAGGAAATTTACCAAAAAAAGGATCTCTATATTCTTTCTTTAACTGATAAGATGTATTCTCAACAACTCTTTTTTTCTCAAAAAAAACATTAGCTACAGTAGCTTGTAATTCTGGTTCTACTGGATTAATTCTTAGGTAAATTTGCACTCCAATAACACCCCAAATAAATAAAACTGCGGCTAAAAGCATATATGTTTTTTGTTGTTTTTTCATCTTATGAAATTAAAAAAGGATATACCTCTTCAACAGAAGTTATGCCTTCTTTTACAAGTTGCAACATATTCGTTTTTAAAGTTGCAATTTTATTATCTTTTAAATATTGGTTTATTTCAAGTTTTTTCTCTTTTATGTTATTTACCAACTCTTCTGTAATTGGGATAATTTCATAAACAGCTTTTCTACCTTGGTATCCTGTTTGATAACACTTAGGACAGCCAACTGCCTTAAAATGGGTTGTAATGCGATTTAAAGATATTATGTTTTTATATAGATTCAAAGAAATATCAGTTTCTTTTTGCTTGCATGAGTTACACAATTTTCTAACTAAACGCTGTGCAACACTAACATTTAGCGTACTAGCAATTAAAAAAGATGGAATACCCATATTAATTAATCTAGAAACGGTTGCCCATGCAGAGTTGGTATGAATTGTAGACAGCACTAAATGACCTGTTAAAGAAGCTCTAATAGCCATATTTGCTGTATCTACATCTCTAATCTCACCAACCATAATAATATCTGGATCTTGTCTTAAAAAAGTTTTTAATGTACTTGCAAAATCTAAACCTATATTTTGCTTTAATTGAACTTGATTTACCCCTTCTAATGTATATTCTATAGGGTCTTCAATAGTTAAAATATTGGCTTCGTTTTTATTCAAAAGCTTTAAAGTAGCATACAATGTTGTTGTTTTTCCAGAACCTGTAGGCCCAGAAATCAACACAATTCCATTTGGTTTTTGAACTGCTAATTTATATGTACTTAACTCCTCTTCTGTAAAGCCTAAATTTTCTAAAGAAACATGTACATTATTTTTAGAAAGAATTCGTAACACCAATTTCTCTCCGTGTAAAGTAGGTAAAGAAGAAACACGAATATCAAAATCTTCTAATTCTGTAGCTAAATTAATTCTTCCGTCTTGAGGTAGTCTTTTTTCAGAAATATCTAGACTTGCCATAATTTTAATTCGGTTGACAATTTTTGGATATTCTTCTAAAGCAACAACATATCTCTCCATTAGTTTACCATCTATTCGTAAACGAACTCTAGCTTGTTTTTCAAAAATTTCAAAATGAATATCACTACTCCCAATTTCTTTTGCCTCATAAATGATATTCAATAAAAAATCTTCTGAATAGTTTAAAGATTTGCTAGAATTATTATCTCGAACTCTATAATTTGTTTCAATATACTTTTGAAGTTCTTCTGAAGAAAGAAATTCTAAATTTATTAAAGTTCCTAAAACTATTGTCAATTCTTGTGATAATGACTCTAAATCTTCACTATCTGAGTATAAGAAAAGAGTGTTATTATTTTTATCATAAGGAACAATTCTATATTGATAAGCCTGTTCACTTGAAATAATCTGAGAAAGCTCTGTAGCTATATAAAATTGATTTTCTTGCATTATAAACTATATAATTGTACTTCTTTACAAAACAGATTTACACTTAAAATTAGTGCAAAAAACAAGCTTTGCAATCCTGCTAAAGGAACTGTATTTTGATGAATCCTATTCTTTAAAATTAAAAAAATTAACATTGAAAAAAACAATGAAAAAACAAACATTACTATAAAAGAAACTGTTGGTAAACTTGTTGCAAAAACTAAAAAAAAAAGCAAATCTCCAATTCCAAAAACTTGAAATATTTTTTTCTTCATCTTTAGTTTTGTATATAATAAAAGAATACTAAACAAAACAACTACAAAACCCGTATTAATTAAAACACTTATTAAAAAGGCATTTAAATATACTTTAAAAAAATGCAAAAAGCCTCCTAACAAAAGGCATAAAGATACGACCCATAAAGAAATTAATCTTTTTTTAAAATCTTCATAAAAAAGAAATAACAGCATTAAAATATATAAAATTTCAATAGCAATTTTCATATATAATTTTTTAATGTTTTTCTTTAGAAAGTTTTTGAATACTAATTTTTACTGTCAACTCCTCTCTATTTCTTCTGTAGTTTTTTTTCTTTTCTAAATTTAAAGAAACTATTTTCCCTAATTGTTGTTGCTCTAAATAATTTACCAATTTTAAAAGGTTATTGTAATTCGCTTTTATTTCAATAGTATATGTTTCAATCTTTGTATCATTACTTATAAAACTATGTGGTTCATCAAAAGCAATAATTTCCGTAGAAACAGTCTTTGAAAAATTATTTATCTTTTGCAATAATGTTTGTTGAAAAGAATTTTCTACTGATAATTCTTTTTGTTTTAGTATTGAATCTAAATATCTATTTTCTTGTTGCAAATTAAATATTCTTGAACTTGCATTAGCTAATAATTCTTGTTCTTGCTCTAAAATTGACAAACTTTTTTTTAAATCAACTGTTTTTTTTATAGAAAAAAAGTAAGCCAGTATAAATAAGATAAGAAATCCTAAAAGCAACGCTATGTTTTTTTGTTTATCAGTCATTATAAAATAATTTCAAACTCAAAACTGGCGCTATTTATACTTTTAGATCCTTTTCCGAAAAAGATAATATTAACATCCTTAATCCAATTCTTTTTCTCTAATATTGAAATCCATTCAGAAAAATCATCGTTATTTTTAGCTCTACCTTTTATTACAATTGTATTTTCAGAATATAAAATGGGTTTATTATCTTTTAAAACTCCATTTAAAGGTTGATAATAAATTTGAGACAGTAAACTTGTTGCAGGAAGTGACGCTCCAATTTCATCAACATACATAGACAATAAAGAATTTGAAGATGCAAAAACACTTTCTACCAATTGCTTCTTTTGTCCTACTTGTTTTTGTAAAACATTCAATTGATTTTTAAATGTTTTACTCATTTCTAATTCTCCGTTAATTACATTAAAACGATCTCTATAATTACTAAAAACAATAAAATTAATTAGTAAAACGGTTAACAAAAACGATAAACCTACTTTTATTCCTAAAGAAAAGAATTGTTTTTGTTTAAAACGACTCAACAAATCCTCTTTAATTTTACTAGAAGTTGAATTAGTATAATAATTTATAATACCTGCCAAAGATAAAATATGTTGATTGGTAACAATCAAGTCATTTATATTATAAGAAACACTATTAGCTCCATTTTGTTTTAAAATATTATCTATTTTCTTATTCTCAGTTATAGAAATACTTGCATTAGACGAAGTAACAGAAAGAATTTCTGTAAAATTTAAAAGCTGGTGGACTACTAAATTCCCAATAGAGAAATCTATAATAGATATTTTTAAATTATCAAACTGAGTTATAAGTTCATCTATTACTTTCTTTCTAACAACAGCTACAAAAGAACAACTCTCCTGCTGGTAAGTTTGGTAGTAAAAATCACTTAATTTAATACTTGGAAATGCAGTTCTAACAAGTTCCTCTTCATTTACAATTGCTTTTTCTATTTTTTTAGTTAAAACTTGTTCATTATTAACAATTAAAAACAAATGCTTTTGCCCTTTTAAAATTGTAGAAATCTCACTAAAATCTTTTATTTCTGATTTTTTTTCAAGTTCTAAACTGTTCTTTTTTTTATTGAGTTGTAAAATATTGAACTGATTTTTTTCAGCACATTCTATAGCTGCATAAGTAGTACCATAAATAAATTGACGCTGAAACATTATTCAATTATTGTTGGTTTAATAAGAATTGACAATTTATTTTTTGACTTAGTTCTAGTTCTTTTACTAAACAGCCATTTTATAATTGGAATTCTAGCTAATAAAGGAACTCCAGAACCAGAATTATTTACTGCGGTTTCTTCAATTCCTCCTAAGATAATAACGTCTTGGTTTTTAACTCTAATAATAGAGCTAAATTCTCTAGAGTCCATTCCTGGAGGTGCTTCTGGATCTATACGCTCTCCATTAAAATCTGACTGTTGTACATTAATATTTAATGTTATGTTTTTATCTCCTGAAACTATAGGTCTAATTCCGATTGATAAATCTGCATCTATAGGAAAATAATTTGTTACGTCGGATACAATTGGATTCTGTGTTCCTATCGTATTAGTTTGTGTTACTGCGTAATACGACCTTTCCCCCCTAGACAACGTTGCTTGATGTCCATTTAAAGTAGATAACTTTGGTGTAGATTTAACCTTCAAGTGCCCATTACTTTCTAAAGCCTGAATTCGAGCATAAAAATTTGGCACTACTTTTCCGATATTTAAAGAACCAAAACCATCGAAACCTCCAATAACTTTATTAATTGATGTTGCTCCTAAATTTAAATCTACATTAGGATAAACTGAACCTCCATCGGTTCTCGGTTCATCTGCTATACCCAACTCTAACCCAGCTGAAACTGATGATGAATTTCTTACTTCAAGAATCATAACTTCTATTAATATAACTGGAATTGGTTTGTCTATAGTTTTTAAAAATGTTCTGAATGATTCTATTTTTTGAGCATCTCCATTAACTAAAAAAGCATTTTGCTCTACATCTGTTGTAATATCTAAACCCTCTATTATTTTTTGAGGTACCAAACTCAATATGGCATCTGCTTGACTAGAAGAACTACTTTGAAAAGAAGAAGAATTTCTACTATTAAAGCTAGAGCTTCTATTAGTATTACTATTAATGTTTCCAAAATTCCTATTGTTTTGAGAAAAGCTATTATTGTTATTAAAATTATTATTCCCATTAAATCCTTGATTTCCCCCAAAGGAATTGAATCCTCCAAATCCTGAATTAAAACCAATTGAGGAGTTTCCAAGATTACTTCTACCTGACGATTGTATTGGAGACGTCATCAAATCAATAGAACGATGTAATAACGGAATTACGACAGCGTTTTTTATAGAAAGTTGCTCACTTTTCCCAAAGAAATAAATTCCTTTGTTTTTATTGTAACTAAAGTCTGTATTTTCAAATACTTTTTTTAGTAAAACATCAAAAGTTATG
This sequence comes from uncultured Polaribacter sp., assembly GCA_964410075.1. Taxonomy (GTDB): domain Bacteria; phylum Bacteroidota; class Bacteroidia; order Flavobacteriales; family Flavobacteriaceae; genus Polaribacter. The sequence goes on along the minus strand of CAYPHE010000022.1, from coordinate 13,594 downwards.
TTATTTGCGGTTACTGTTGCTTTACCTGCTTCTTTTAAAGGATGTGTTGTAAACATATCTATATCTAAATCGTAACTAATATCCTTTACTATTTCTGAAATATCAATATTCTCAAAATCAACATCAATTACTTTTTTAATTGAATCTTGTACTTTAAAATAAAACCCATTTCTTCTTCTTCCTGGTTTTTGCCTTTTCTTATCGATAACTCCATTTGGGTTTGCCAGATCTGCTTTTTTAAATAAGTAATAATTGTCTTTTGTTTTGGTAACTGACAACTGGTTTGCAATAGCAATTTTATCTAACGCACTATCAAATGGCATTTCTTTTATATAAGAAGATATTTTTTGATTTTCTAAACCAGGAACAAAAACCAAATTCTTACCAGTCTTATCGGTAATTTCCTTAAAAGCCCTAAACAAAGTATCTCTTCTTAAATTTATTGAAAATAAATCTTTCTCTTTATCATAAAAAGCTACTATTTGTCTTGGGGTATAAAGCTTTCTGTAACGTTTAATACTTAAAATAGAACCAATTGCTTCAACATCCAATTGATATTCTTTACACAAATACAACAAAACATTTTTAACCGTTGCATCAGAAAAATTTTGAGTTATTCTTAATTGATTAAGTCCATTTGCAATGCTTACATTCAATTTATGTTCTGAAGCCATAGCTCTAATAAAGACTGGCAATTCAGTATCACTCAAACTAAAATCTACAGTTTTTGTTAGTGCTGGTATTCTAATTTGTAAACTATCTAGTTTTTTTTCTAATTGAATAATCCTTTTAGAAGTTTGTGCTTGACCACAAATAGAAATCATCGAAATAAACAAAAGAACGATATAAACTTTTTTCACAGTATTTTTTTATTCTACTATTAAACTGTTTGTTGTGTATAGTGTTTCAAATTCGCTATTTGAAGCTTTTACACGCCACTCATAATCCCCTTCATTTAAAGGTAATGTTAGTTGAAATGAAGTAGTAATAGTGTCTATAACAATTTGGGTTGCATTTTCAAAAGAAGGACTCGCAAGTTGAAAAGTATATGAAGTTGCTTTATCAATTTTCTCCCAATCAAAACGAATAGTATCTAAGTTTAATATTGTCTTATCTGATGGAGCTAACAAGACAACTTCAGTATCACTTATATCTTCTACAAAAATTGCTTCGCAACTAAAAAAAACAGCTACAATAAGGATGGTTATAATTTTTTCTTTCATTATTTTCATACAATCTAAGAAGGCTAAAAGTAATAAATTATTATTATTTTTATACATTTGGTTTAGATAAATATTTGACAACCTTGTTATGGAAAAAAAAATTACTTTTTTTACTAAAAAAGTACCTGCGTTTAATATGCAAGAACTTTTAGTTGTATTAGTTATCATAGGTATTTTAATATTAATAGCGTTACCTAATTTAATGCCTATTATTTCTAAAACAAAAGCCATTGAAGCCAAAAACAATTTGGTACACCTTTATGGTTTGCAACGCAATTACTTTTTTATGTATTCCAAATATTCTAACGATTTAAATACTATAGATTTTTTATCAGAACCTACTGTTAAAAACGGTGGATCAGCCAATTATGAATATGAAATAATAGAGGCAACAAACAATAGTTTTACAGCAAAAGCAATTGCTGTGACCGATTTTGATGGTGATGGAGTTTTTAATGTATGGGAAATAGACCAGAATAAAAACTTAAAAGAGGTTGTAAAAGATTAAAAGAATAAAATATGTGTAAATTTTAACTTTTTTCTTTTCGATAATATTTTGAAAATTTAGTAAAATAACAACCCTATTTAAATCTTTTAAATACATCTAAACAAGCTATTTTAGTAATCGTTATAAAATGGGTATTACTGTTTACGGCACGGAATACAATTCCGCGCTAGCACGTGTGTGATTTACTTATATCTACATCCGCGCCATCGGGTAGTTTCTATTATTTTATTCTCTTTGACGGTACTAGCCACAAGCTAGCACTAGCGTTTGCGTGACATACTAGGACGAGCAGGGGCTGTTAATTTGCTTATTTAACATTTAACAATAATTATAATTGGTATGAATAAAATAAAAGCAAAAATAACACCTATGTTATGATTTGAAGTTTTTATGTATCCAATATTTTCTCCATATTTTGTTTTCTCCCATAATTCAGTATATGTTATTTTCTCTCTAAAATAAAAATTAAGAATTAAATACCTCATAAACGCTCCTACATATTCAATTCCAAAAGTCCCCATAACTAATCATTAAAAATTTTCTTTGATAACTTATAAATATATTCTACTTTACTTACATCTGAAAGCAACTGTTTACCTATTTCTACATTCGAATTATGTCTTCTAAACATTTCTTTTCTTACCTGCTTTGTTATATGCTCTGTTGTTGTTTCTGCTAAATGTCTTCTGAATTGAGCTTTTGTCATAGTGTTTAAAACATGGTTTCCTCCTCCTGTAAATATTTTTCCTCCTACAACGGTTGAAATAGTTGAAAACATTGAACTAAGAGCTTTACCTTCAGAAATATGTTTTCCTGATAACGTTCTAGCGTTTTTTCTTTGAAAAAGCATTACATTAACAAAAGTATATACGTTATCTACAGTTGAATAAGCTGTTGATAGAGCAAATTTTGAAGTACCATCAATTATAACAGTGTTTCTATCCTTTAATATACCTTCAATATCTGCAAAAATATTACTTTGGGTTGCTCTCATAAAACCAGAACCAGGATTATAAAAATTTACTCCATTATCTTTATAACCATAATCCAATAATCTTTGACCACCTCCTTTATTTAAACCAAAGTCCCAAGTTATACTGTCATCTCCTCTTTTTATTATTCCGTAATTATGTTCTGGAGTTCCACCATTACCACTACCTGTAAAAGAACCTTTAAAGCCTCCACCTACCCAGCCCCAAAATCTTCCCCATTTTGTTCTATAACCACCATCAGGGTCAATTCCATTAATTGGGTCATTTCCCATACCATTATACGGTGAATGATATTGACTATAAGGATCAGGACTTAACCACCGCCCAATTCTACTATCCCAAAGCCTTAACTGAAAAGCTTCTTTCCCAGTCTCTGGGTCAACCTCTTGTCCTTGGTATTGGTAGCGATATCCTCCAACGATTCTACGTCCAGGCATTGGCATACCAAAAGGATAATAATCTGTGGCTACTTGTGCCGCAGCATTTCCATTAGCATCGCGAGCAATTACAGCCCTTACATTACCTAAATGATCGGTTAATTGATATACACTTGTATTACTTGGTTTTTTATAAATGCCTAATCTACTTGCTCCATAAATAGGATGTTCTTTTAAGGTTATAGGCCCTGGTATATCTTCAGGTTCTGCTCCTGGATTAAAAACTATGTCATTAAGCCAAGGTTGTTCATAAATAGCTAAAGGACTTCCAGCGGCATCTAATATATAGTAGGTAATTTTTTCTATATCTAAGCTACTGTCTTTGTAGGTAGTTTTTTTTGTTCTAAAGCCTTTGTCATTGTAACTAAACGCTACCTTTATAAAATTATCGTACCATACTTTTGTTACCAAACCACTCGCATTGTACTCATATTTTACTTGCTCCTTTCTATTTTCTGTAAGTTGCCCGATGTTATTGTAAACGTAATTGTCTCCTGTTTGGGTTTTTATATCATCTGCATTGGTAGCTTGCGTTACATGGTCTTCTACTCGTAGCAACTGATTGGGCTTGTCTGTTTTATAAACATACTCCAAATCGTCCATTTTGTTGCTACTATTTTCGGTATTCTTATTTCTTCGTAAGGTTTGTATGTTACCATTGGCATCGTAAGACAAATTACTAACGTTATAGTCTCTACTCTCAAAATTACTATCTACACCAGCTACAATTTTTGCAGAAACTTCTTGCCCTGAACTTGGTTTGGCATGGAACCCTGATTTAAAGATAATGTAATTTTTAGCTTCAAATGCTTTGTCTGTATTTACAAATGTTTCTGCATTGGAAATATATTTATCTAAGTTGTCTCCTGGTATTAAATCATACTGCCCAAAAACAGCATTGGTAAGCCAATTATTTCTGTTGTAATAATAACTGTAGGTTTGTTCTTGAGAAATACTACCGTTTTCTATCTGTTTGTTATTCCAACGAATTCCTTTAATATTTCCATTAAACTGGTCTTCACCATAAGTAGCTGTAACAATATCTTCTCTTTGGTTTGTTGCGTTTCTAAAATAATCTTTGCTATGATAATCTAACTGCATGGAAAAGAAGTCTTCGGGGTCGTTATCCTCATCATGAGTATCTCTAGGGTTAATGGCTTTTAATTGTCCGCTTAAATTATATACGTAATCTGTTGCTTGCAAATTAGTTCCTAAAGTGGTTCGCTTTAATGCGCCTGTTTCATAGTATTCGTAATCTGCATGAGTAGTGTAATTAGTCCCATCAATAGAAGTTTCTACCTTTGTGAGTTCTTGACTAACTTCATCATAAGTGTATTTATGAATAAACAGTTCTTCATCAACTTCTTTTTGGTAAATTACTTTTAACACTTGGCTTGTTACAGGATCGTACTCGTAGTCGATAGTTTTTACACCTAAACCTGCTATGTTTTGTACAATCCATTTTACACGACCATAAAGATCATAACTATACCAGCTTTGTGATATGATATTTCCTCCTGCATCTTTATTATATGTACTTGCCACATTACCCGATAAAAAACTTGGATTATTATAACCTGTTGGTAAACCGCTCTTATCTTCTAAATAATCGTACACGGTAAAGTGCTGTTCTTTTACTCCTACTACAATAGAAGTATCTGCATCTAATAATCCAATATCTTCATTACAAACTCCACTTTCTATAGGTCTTGCAAAATCATCGTAATTAGTATATGAAACCTCGAAGTCATCAGATTGTTTTGAGTTTTGTGAAAAACGAATCTGACCATCTTTTCTGTATAAAAACCATGCATCTCCTTCATCTGGGCTTTGTGTATGAGTTAACTGACCTAAAGCATTGTATGCAAAACTAGACCTTCCAAAATCGTGATGAACTATTGTGGCTTCAAGTTTATCTAAACAGGTCTCATTAAAACCGATGGGCTGGTATGAACTGGTTAAATTTCCTGCTTCGTTGTAATAATTGATAGAGAAATCGTAGTAATTTACTTTATAACGAATACCTACTGCGTTATCTACTAAAGGTTTTATAGTATTTGCGTCTGATTTATCTACGTAGGTTAAAGAATGGCTAGCTGTTAACTCTGTTGCTCCTATATACTCTATTCTATAGAAACCTGCTGGCAATGTAGTAGGCGTAGTATCAAATTCTTCTTCTGTTTTAAGATCAAAGACTTTATAATTGCTTGCACCACCTATAAATGTAGAAAGACCTCCACAGCCCAAAGGAATATGGATGTCTACATATTTTTGTTCGCCTATTAATGATAATACTTCGTACTGCTTTTCTGGTTTATTATCTGCAATACCTGAACGTGCTGCCGCTAAGGTTTTTCCATCCGTATCAGCAAAAACAACAGACTCATTACCATGGATGTCTTGCACCACTGTTTTGGTGGCTTTCAACCAGTTGATTTGGAAATCTGAATTTGCATATACCTCACTTACAATATCTGTAGTTTTTCTTGTGTTATCTGAGAACCAATCATCACAAGAATTCCAAGAACTTTCTAACAAAATACTATCTGTATGACTATCATTTACTGTTCCAAATTCATTAGTACTTAAAAGAGTAACATAAATTTCTTCATTATCGTATAAGATTTTATAAATCTTTTCAGTTTCTAAAGGTGAATCGGAATGAATATTTGTGTAAATGAGAGGAGTATTGATATAATTGGAACAATTGACTGTATCATCTAATTTATAAACTACATAATTGGTTTTTACAGCATTTGACTGATCAGAAACTTTTCTTGAATATTTATATAAATTTTCTACTCCTGGATTTACTTTAAAATAATTATATCCTAATATATATTGCATTTCTTGTGCGGCTGGTACGGTAAACGAGTAGCCTTGTGCCCAATCGTAATTTCCATCTCCATCTGTATCGATAACTTTATTACCTCCAATGGTTTGTTTTACTGTTCCTGGGTTTAAAGTACTGTAAATGGTTCTTGAATAAGGTCTATCTGTAATGTCTTGGTAGGTCTCATCTGTATTACTAGCACTATAATACCAACCTAATGTATTGCTCTGACTCCCCACTTTTGATGGACTGTAAAGATTAGATGTAAAATCTGAATTTGTAAAAGAACTACCTTGTTCATTTTTTATAAAACCTGACTTATACTGAAAAGCTTCTGTTGTATTTTTTGCAGTTATAGGAGCACTTAATGTTTGTAATGCTGGTCTTCCTTGTTCATCATATAGGGTTTCACTTGCCCAAATACGTTGTTCTTTTATATCATAAGTTTGACTTTGAGCAGGCTTCCCTAAATCATCAAAATATACTTTACTCTTCGACTTCTCATTCTCATCAATATCGAATGTTGTAGTTGATATCCAATTATGTACTGCATTACAATTATTTAAAGGATCTGTAGGACAAAAGTCTAGTTTATTAAGTACATACCCATCAGGTTTATGATTTTGATTACGAGTTCTATTAGGATTACCTAAACCGTCATTATCTTCATCACTGTACCAAGTTCTAGTAATAGAAGTGTTAACTAATATTGAAGTTATATCAGTTTCTATCTTTGTTATAGGGTTTCTAGAAAGATCATAAATATGTATTATAATATGAAACTCATAAGGTATGTCCCACCATTGTAAGGTTATAGAAGGGATTTCATTAAAGTAACTTTGCTCAAATCCACTACCGTGGCCTGGATATTCTTCTGCTCCAGAATTCTGGATACTCCCAGAAATAACTTCCCAATTAACAATTACGTTATTAGAAATTGTATTGTCATCATTAATAATAGAGTACGTATAATTTTGACCTGGAGTGAGGTTAAATTGATCCCCTTGTAAATAATAACCACTAGGATCACTCAATACTATAAATTGAGCCTGTAACTTTAAACTCAATACTAATAAAAAAAATAATAGACTTATTAGCTTTTTATTGGTAGATTCTTTTTTTTTCATAAAACATTTTTTTATGTTATTTTAATAAAAAATTAAATATTTCATTGTTATAATTTCAGAAAAATAAATTTTCATAGTATAAATTATTTCTTTTTGTGTAAATTTTTTAATTTCTCTTTTTGTAGTTATAATTATTCTCGCTAACTTTTCTAAAACCTCCAGTGCCTGGTCCCTTATAATCAACCACTTCTTTATAAGTTTTTTCTAATCTACCTGCTTCATCATATTCAAACTTGGTTGCTAATCCATTACTACCGATGATACACCAAAGTTCATCCCACTCATTATATACGTAGCTTGTCATGGAAGACGAAACAGGGTACAGACGAAAATCATCTAAATCTAATTTACTTCCTGTTAGTAAATTAACGATACTGACAGAAGTTTCCCCTGATGGAATAGTGATATAACCGTTAAGCAATACCCAGTCTCCCGCATAAACAGTCTCTGGTGAAGAAAAGAACTTCTCACTGGTACCTACAAGTATTCTTGCATTAATCGCATTATCCTTTTTAGCCCATACTGAAACCTTAAACTTTTGTTTTTTCCCAACTCTTTCAGGATTGGCAGGTAAATTTACTTCAAAACCTTTTTCATTATTGTATGTTAAGCTAACAATATGAGTACCTGTATGCGCATTGGCTTCTCCAACTTCTACTTCATAAGTACTTTTTACTTGTCCATCAAAATAACCTAAACTATTACTATCGGAACCATTTACCGTATACTCTGCTCCACTATAATACATTTCACTGTAAGCTGCGTTGCAAACTGCAATTACTTTAGAATTATTGTCTCCCATTTTTGTAGCAACATAATTGCCATTGATATCTTTAGATTCTAAAGTCATAGAAAAATGGTCGTAACGAGTAGTTTCGGAAACCTCTTGCCATTTTGAATTAGTTTGTGATTCACCTAATCCCCATTTAAAACTATCATCATTAGTTTCACTATACGAGTAATCCTTAAATGTACCATCTTCATTGAGTGCTCCTTTCCAAACATAATTTTTATGTTTACGCCATATATCAGGCCCTTTATCTTCAAGCACTGTTTGTTCGTCTCCTGTATAATCCAAATAGGACCAATCATTATTCCATGTAGTAATGTTAACTCCAATTGGTTGCCAATCGCCATCTTTATCTAAGAAGGTATAACTTCCAGCTACTTGAGTTAACATATTTGCATAGTTCTCATTATCTACTTTTGAATCCATTTCCTCATATTTAGAATAAGCAGGTATCAATTTTGTCTTATAGGCTACTCCATTACTTGCATAAATTCTACTTTCTAAAACTTGACCAGTTAAAAAATCATATTTATCATAATACTTTGTAATATTAAGACCCCCTTGAGTAGTAGAGACGTTTTCTAATGCATTTGAATAATTTATTCTTGAAGTTGTAGTTATAAAGTACTTATAATCATCTGAAAGCGACTCTTTATATACATCAAAACTTTCTTGATTAACACCTTGAATCGATTCAGAAAAAACAGAATATTTATTCACGTTTTTGAATATTGTTTGATTTTCATTATTTATTACTTCTTTACTTATTAATTGTCCTAAAGCAGACCAATTACTTTTAATTTCAAAACTTTTAGCATACACCTCTGAAGTTTCTGAATTCACATTTAAACTAGTATTATTGCTTTGAGTAGTTTTTATTTCTAATAAATTTGGTATTGTAAATTCGTTATTAGTATCTATTAAACTATTAGTATTTAAAGTTCTAAATTTATAAACTGTTTTACTATCAGATAATTGATCTTCCCCTGTATTTTCAACAGTAACTCTATTATACAAAACGGAAGGTGATGGTAACTCTGAAATAAATTTAATCTCTTTAAAAATTTTAGAAGGAGTATATGATGTTATACCTGAAGATTTATAATTAACATCATCTTTTGACTTATCATATCCTTCTTCATTGTAATAATAATTTGTAAACGTTGAGGTGTTCCCATCTGATAATTCTAATTGTTTTACCCTTAAACCTCCACCATTCTTATCTTCATTAATTTTATTAGCTGTTAGTGCATATGAAAAAACCAATCTTGGGGATACATTAACACACCCCGAAGGCTCAATACATACTCTATCCGAACGTTTTATAGAACTATCTAAGTCAATTATTGTGTTTTGAATATCACCTAAACCAGAGTTACTATCTTCAACGACAGACAAATCAATTTCTAAAATCATGCTGTCTGTATTAATGGATATAATGTCTATATCTTCATTTTGAATATCAATTTTTACAGTCCTATTCTTACATCCTAATTGCCAATAGTCTCTTTTGTAACAGAGCCACAAGTTCAAATTAGTGGTGCCAATTTGAAATCTCTTAGTAAAATCAATTGGCATTGTAGTTCCATTTTCATTTTGAACTTCTATTCTAAGCTTTCCATTTTCCTCACTAAATAAAAATTGAAAATTATTTGAATATGTTTCATATTTACCAAATAATTCTTCGTCATAATCGTCTGACTCATAGTTTACTTTTATGAAACCTCCAGATGGAAGTATGATTTTATTGAGACTCCAAGCTTCAGGCTTATCTTTATAATAACCCCATAAATCTCTTTTATCATAATCATAATTAAAATTACCTCCATATGAAAACTTGTAAGGAGGTATTAGGGCTTTACCTTTAGACAAAAAATATAGTGTTCTTAAGGATAGTTTACCTAAAGTTGAATTTGGTGTATTTGAGGCTAATGAGGATCCAGATTCATAATTAAACTGAATAGATTTTTGTGAGATAGTTCTGATATTTGATGATATATCATTGAGATCAAAAATGTAATCATAATTTTCTCCTACATAACTATTATTTATTTCAAATAAGTCTTCAGAACCAATTTCATTATTAGAAATATCATAAAACTTATTTTCTTGACTTATTTCTATATTACCAATACTTTTACTGAATTTTTCTGGATTATCTTTACTGATTGGATTTTCTAAATCATCATTTTTAATAAGTAATATTTCCTTTAAACATAAAGTTTTTTGCTGTTCTAAGTTAACAGAATAATCAAAATCACCTTCAGCATATCTTAATTCATTAAGGTTATAGTTTGACCAGTTGTATGTTGAACTCTCAAAACCTTGTAAATAAATAACACCATTAATAGACTGTGCATTCCCAAGCTGTCTACTTTTATAACTTGTATCATTAATATCAACCTCTGTTGAAGTATTATCTGACCTTACACCTTTTATGAATAAGGCTGAATGGGTTCTAGTTTTAATTTTATCTAAATAATAAATATCTCTTACTCCCCAACTGTAAGACTTTGTATTAATATCTTTATAATAAGTAAGGTTAGTCTTATTAGTATTAGAGATTAATTCATTTGAAGGCGAAGACCACACAAAACCATCTGACCATTTTCCATAATCAAATTCTACCCAGTAACCATAGTCTCCTTTATCTAATTTACCATCTGAGTTTACATCTACATAATCGGATCCTGTAATAGCTGTTAGAAGCCAATGTGTAGCATATGGAGTAATAGATAAATTTTCTTGAAATCGAAGTTCATCGTCATTATCTAATTGAGAATATCTAGTGAACTTTTCTTTTTGATAAACAGGTAGTGAGTAGTGGTAAACCTTACCATCTAAAGCAGTAATTCTATAAGCTCCAATACCATCTTTAGTTCTGTTATCTGATTTCAAGGCTCCCCTATCAAAACCACTATTAGAATTTACTTCTATAATATTAGAACTTGTAATCTCTAAATTTGTAAAAACCTCTACATAGTGACCGTTTCTTTTTCGTTTTTTTTCAGAATTATATCCTGTTTCTATTTTACCTTCTATATTTACAGTAGACTCTAAACTTCTTCCAATTACATTAATATCTGCTATATTTGATATACTAGTAGTTGGTAGGTTCCAAGAACCTGTTTTGAGTCTTAAATAAGAAGAAAAGGTGTTTTCAAAATCAAAATAAATATCTTTGGTTGGATCATTCAAATTATTGGAACTTAGTTTAGAATCACCGTAATAATTAGTTGAAAGAGGGATATTTTTCATTATTTTGCTGGGCCCATCGTAAAACCCAGGGCTTATACTCCCTGAAATACCTTGTCCGGTAACCCTATAACTGTCTTTTGATATAATACCTATATTATTTTCTTCTCTTTGTTGTAATTCTTTATCAATTTTATATATCGATTCAGAATTGTCTGATAATACTTTATTAGGATTTAAATAAGAACTCCTTCCCAGTTTAAAGTTTCCTTGATAAAGGCTTCCATAACAACTGTTATATTGATTATCAAAAAGGTAATATCTTGATCTTTCATAACCTAAAGTTGTTATGGAAATACCTATTGGTATAGGTAAACTTATATCAATATTGTCATATACTATATTATTAGTTTCATTTTCGGTTCCTGACGTACTAAACCCAGAAAAACCTCCTGCAGAAAATTTTGCTCCTCTAGAACTAGAAAAACTAAACTCAAGAGCGTCTTTTTTAATAGAACCTGTCAAATTAGATGAAAAATTAGATTTACCAGTTTGAAAACTTTGAAAAAAATTAATCCCACCATTAATACCATATTCAGCTATTTCTTTGCCTTTTTTGGTATTGATTGATTTTGATAAATTTAAATTTGCTCCCAGTCCTATTCCACTTGTACCAATAGAGGCTGTCATACCAATAGGAGTTCCCTTAATCCCAAAACTAGCAAAATAGTCTACATTAAAATTATATTGAGTTTCCCCACCTTGGGTTCTATTCTCAGAATAGCTTAATGTTCTACCAACTGAACCAAAGCCATCTATACCAACACTATGACTTATTGAAAAAGATCTTGTCTCACCACCTGCGTCATACAAGATACTAGAAGTTTTCCCATCATTCCAGTCATCTGCATATCCATTTACATTTCTATTTATTGTCCCTGGGTTTAAAGACCAACCTAAGCCTACCCAACTCGCTTCTTGATCCATTGCTATACCAGCATGGTAGGATAATACAATTGGATACCCCCCTTCTGGAGAAGGCACTTCTAATAAAGGTAAAACATAACTAAAATCCCCTGTCACCAAATTTACCATATCTGTTGCATCTACGGGCTCAAAACTTGCTGCTTCAGGTGCGTTTGGTCCTTGGGCATGTAAATTAGAAATGCTTATTATTAAAAAGATTGCAAAAAATAGTATAAGATAGGTGTAATTGTTTTTCCTTTTTCCAAAAGTTGGTTGTTTTTCTCTCATTCTAATAGCTTTTTATTTTAGAATTTTAGTCTTGGTTCTTGTTGTAGTTTTTCTGTATCTAATTTAAACTTTACTTCTCCAGTATACATTCCTAAATCTTCAATAGTAAAATTTAAAGTTTTTTCTTGTAAAGCTTCTTCTCTAGGGTATACAAACATTATGGTCGTTGCTCTGCTCATGCCATACATCCTTGGATAAATATAATCCGTTAAGTCTATAGTATCTTTACTTTGCGTATATAGGTGCACCTTTTCATTCATCCCAAACGCTAGTTGGTTAACCATAGCTCCAAATTCGTTTCTATTTTTAGGCACTATACTGAGTAACTCTTTTTGATTTACACTCATACTTAAATTGAAATACAAATAGTTGCTGTACTTTTCTCGCAGTTTTTCTATTTCTTCTTTAGACGCCTTATCAGCTATCTCTTGTTTTACCAAAACATCTGTTGGTTTGTAAAGTAATGTAAAATCTACTCCATTAATTTTTTTACTCTGGATATAGCCATTTTTTTCATCTCTTAAATAATCCCAAAGTTCTTCTTCTGATGAAAACCTTTGTCTATGACAACCACAAAAAATTATAATGAATAGCAAAAAAATGATCGATGTTCTCAATGGGTATCTAATTTCTTATTTCAATTTGCAATCTCTATTATTTAGCTCCTTCAAACTCTTTATTGAGACCTTCTAAAACAGTTTCCGTTAAATCTGTAGCTTCGTCTGCATACATGATATTACCGCTTCCACTTGCTCCAAAAATTATTTTATAGCCTTTTTCTTTTCCAAACTCTTTTATATAATCGTTGATGTCATTGATTACAGTTTGAGTTGACTTTTTATCTTCTTCTTGTATTTGCTTTTGTATGGCTTGTTGGTAATTATTTATCTGCTGTTGTTTATTACCTAACAATTCTTGCTTTAGTTCTAATTCCTTTTTTGAATAGTTTGATCGGTTTTTCTCATAATCTTTCAATTCATTTTGCCAGTCAACGAGTAAGCTATCTACATTAGCATTTAATGTTTTTGCTTTGGTTTCAAATTCTGTACGTACTATCTTAGTACGCTTGTAACCTTCTAACAACTTATTTACATCTACGTAAACCAATTCTGATGATTGTTTGTAAAAAAAAGAAAGTGATGAAATAGTTGTAGCAAGCACTGCTAAAATAAGTGTAATCTTTTTCATTGAATTGATAATAAAATTTATTTTTAGATTGCAATTTCATGGCTAAT
>CAYPHE010000021.1:16033-19135 GCA_964410075.1 uncultured Polaribacter sp. | reverse complement strand
AAGTAATTACTAGGAATATTTTCAATTTTATTTTTAAAGTTAGGAATAAATGTTACATTTTTAATAGAAGCATTTCCTATTTGATTGGTTACACCTTTAGCAGAAGACCATCCCCAGAATGTCCAATTTGTAGCAATAGGTACACCATCAAATACTTGATAATTTTCATACTTAATTGCATGAGGATCTTTTTCTGCTTCTTCTTTAGTTTTACCTGCTGTTACAATATAGGCAGCTTGTTGTAAAACATTAGTCTCTTTATCTGCATAAACTATGTACCAGTCATCAGGTGCATCACCTGTATTTGCTTTAAAACTAAGTTTTTGTGTGGTAAAATCATCACTATTGTGTTGAGTAGCATAATTGTTCCAAACAGTACCGTTATCACTTAGTTTATATGGAAATAAGAAAAAGTAAGACCAAGTATATGCATGAAAACGAGCCATTGGATTGTCTTTTAAATCTGGAGAAACAAAAACTTTATCTTTATCAACATAAATTTTTCCTCCATTATTTAATTCAATTAACGCATATTCAGAAGTTGTAGCTACAGAAATTTTCGCATCAAGAATTGTATTACCACCAAAAGATATTTGAGTGTCAAATTGTATAGCGTCATTGCTTAAAAACTTATCTTTTTGATGAGCTTTTTCAATTTTATTCGCAAAAGAAAGTTCTTTTTTTTGAGTTTGTTCAACTACGTTTTTTTTTACTTCTTTTTCTTTACAAGCAAATAAAACAACAGCAGTAAAGAGTAAGATTAGATTTTTTTTCATTTTTAGTTTTATTGAAATTTACACTCGTAGTCGCTAAAATTATCAATACTTACATTTCTACAAAATTTTATTAAAATAAATAACTGATTAATATGTTTTTAAATAAAAACACTTGTATATCAGTTTTTTATGAGTGGTATTCATATGTGGATTTAATTAAAATATGATTTAAAAAACGTACTATTTTAAAGAAAACGTATTGATAGATAATTGTTATATAGATATGATAAATAGATGAAAAATTACACTCCTTTTATTCTTATCCATAATTCAGATAGCAAAGCTTTTGCATCATTTTTATCTTTTGGCACTTCTGTGAAAACGGGATTTCCGTCGGAATCTACTTCAATTTTATATTTAAAAACAAAATTTTCTGCATTTGGTTGTAAACTTAATGTACCAAATCGTAAGTCGTTAAAATATAATACATCATCTATTTTATTAATGGTGTACCAACCTTTTGAAATGGCAATCATTCGTTTTGTTTTAGGGTGATGTATCAAATCTCCTAACAAATAATGGTTTTTTGGATAAGAAGAGAATTCAACAGTACTTTTATCGAACAAGGAATAATGACCAATAAGAAAAGCTTCTTTAGTGGCTACATTAGCTGTCCATAAAATAGTATTTAAAGGAGTTGGTTTTGTTGCTATTTCATTGTAAACAATATGTTGTTTATCCAATTGTTTAGTAAAGTGTTTGTAAGAAATACTTTTTAAAATTAGGGTTATTACTAAGTAAGAACTACTAATAATTAATCCTGTGTTATTATAACTTCTTCTTTTATAAGACTCTTTTTTTTGAAACATTACTAATATCAAAAAAACTAAAAAAGGAATTGTATATAGTGGATCTATTACAAATATGTTTTTAAATGCCAAACGGTTTTCAAAAGGCCAAAATAACTGAGTTCCCCAAGTAGTATGCGCATCTAAAATAGGATGAGTTACAAATCCTAAAAAAAATAATAAAGTCCATCCTTTAAAACTTTTGTATTTTTCAAACTTAGAGACGATAAATCCAAAAATAGGAGCGAAGAGTAATGAAAACAGAATAGAATGGGTAAAACCTCTGTGGATTTCTAAGGCAGTAACTGTATCTGTAAAATTAGAAGCCAAAACATCTAAATCTGGAATTGTACCAGCAATGGCTCCATAAAAAATTGCTTTATTTCCTATTTTTTTTCCTAAAATAGCTTCTCCGACAGCAGCTCCTAAAACGATTTGTGTTAATGAATCCAAAGATTTTAATTTAAGATTTCTAAACTATAAAGTTTTTAAAATATAGATTCCTTTTTTCACAGGAATGATATCAGAACTAAGAAAGTGTATAAAATAGTTTAGTAGCTATTTTGAAAAACATCAACTACACTTTGTCATATTGAGCTTGTCGAAATATCTAATAGCTCTTTCTGAATCTCTTTTCAACAGAAAAATCAATCAAGTTCATAAAATTTTCATGAACTCCTAATGTTTTATCTAATTGAAGTTGTTCAATTATTTTTACAATAGCATCTGGTTTGAATTGCAAGTCGGGTATAGATACGTACTTTTCGAAAACTACTCCAATGCTTTTATAGTATAGTGACTCAAAAACATTCAAATTTAAAGGCATGTTTTGCATGTACTCAAAAGAATTAATATTAAAATAATGCAATACTTTACCAATATAATTTTTATGTAAAATTGGTTTTGGATTTACAATATTTAATTCTTTAATACTAGGTTTTAAAAAAGCATACAAAACCGCTTTCGACACAAAGTCTACAGGAACAATATTTAAACCACTTTTTTTATCAATCCAAATTCTAAAATTTTCTTTAGATTTTTTAGCATATTTATCTAAAAATATTGCCCAAGAGTAAAAAACATCAAACTTAGGTGTTTCAAAAAAAGGTTTGTCTATTAATCTTCCACAAATAATACTTGGTCTTAGTATTTGAGCATCAATATTTTTTGAAGCACAGTATTGTTTTACGTAAGATTCACTTTCGTATTTAGATTGTTCGTAGGCATTTCTAAAGTTAGTAACGGTAACACCATCTATAGCATCATCTACTTGTTTGTTTTGTATACCAAAAGAAAAAGCGGTACTAATGTATATGAAACGACGAACTTTTTTAGGTAATTCTGTTAGTAATCTTTTTGTAACTAAAAGATTTTGTTGGTGTACAGTATCTTTAGATAAATTGGTTTGCGATAAACTAGTTGAACCAGCACAATGAATAACCGTATCAAAAGAATATTTTTTTAAAGTACTAGATTTGATGTCTGTTAAATCGGTATCTATAACCGTTATTTTTTCTAAACATTCTTCTAACGAAAAG
>CAYPHE010000021.1:0-15933 GCA_964410075.1 uncultured Polaribacter sp. | reverse complement strand
ATAATCTTTTCTAGGAATTCCTTTTTCATCCATAGAAAAAGCAACTAATTTTCGAGAAGGTTTTTCTGCTTTTTGTTTAGCTAAAGCCTCGTGGTTTACAAATTGTTTATTAAATTTTGTAATCCAGCTTAGACCTGCTTCAATAGGAGAAGTAGTATCATTAATATCATTTCCATACAAACTAAAGCCCATTTCTAAACGTAACGTATCTCTTGCAGCTAATCCGATGGGTTTGATACCAAAATCTGCACCCGCTTTAAAAACTGCATTCCAAATTTGTGCTACTTCGTTATTTTTACAATAAATTTCAAATCCACCAGAACCTGTATAACCTGTAGCAGAAATAATAACAAAATCGATTCCTGCAAAATCAGCTACTTTAAATTTATAATAAGGTATTTCAGATAAATTTACAGAAGTTAAAGACTGCATGGCTTCAACAGCTTTAGGACCTTGTATGGCTAGTAAAGAATATTCTTCTGAAAGATTTCTTAAAGTTGCATTAAAATGAGTATTGTAGGTTGAAATCCAGTTCCAATCTTTTTCAATATTTGCAGCATTAACAACCAATAAATAGGTGTTTTCTTTTATTCTGTAAATTAATAAATCATCTACAATTCCACCAGTTTCATTGGTCATACAATTGTATTGTGCATCCCCAATTGCTAATTTTGCTACATCATTGGTAGAAATTTTTTGCAATAGAGGTAAAGCGGTATCTCCCTCAACTAAAAACTCTCCCATGTGGCTTACATCAAAAACCCCTACAGCTTCTCTAACGGTTTTGTGTTCAATTGTAACACCTTCGTATTGCACAGGCATTAAGTAACCAGCAAAAGGCACCATTTTTGCACCTAATTTTTTATGAACATCAGTTAATGCAGTTTCTTTCATTAAAATTAAATTTCCGCTAAATTATTGAAATTTATAGAAAGCGCTACCAATAATATTTTGTTAATATTATAAAAGAATACATTATGAAACTTTATATTTGATTTTATCTCGATTAAAACCAATTAGAAAATGAAAATCAGGCTATTTTCTCTTTTATTATTTTTTATATCAACTGTTGTTTTTTCTCAAACTCCTACAGATTTTTTATCAAAGGAATTTCATAAGAGTAGAAGAGAGGCATTACGAAATAAAATGCCTGAAAATTCTGTAGCTGTGGTATTTTCTAATTCTTTACGAAACAGGTCTAACGATGTAGATTACGTTTTTCATCAAGATCCAAACTTTTATTATTTAACAGGTTATAGAGAACCAAATGCAGTTTTGGTTTTATTCTCTGAAAAGAAAACTTTTGGAAATAAAGAAACGAATGAAATTATATATGTTCAAAAACGAGATAAGTTGGCTGAACAATGGAACGGAAAACGTTTAGGAATAGAAGGTGTAAAATCTGAATTAGGATTTACGATAGTATATAATAGTGAAGATTTTTTAAACAATACAATCGATTTTAAAACTTTTACAACTGTTTTAATAGACGGAAAGTTTAAAGACGACCACAGAAACTTAAGAGATAAAGCAGACCTTTTTGATTTAGTAAAATCTTTTAAGCAACAAATAAATTATAATCCTAATTATTTTTTATCTGGGGCAAAACAATATCTGTATAAATACATTTCTGAAACGCCAATAGAGAGCAGTGCAAACGTAGTTCAAGTAATAGAGCGTTTAGAAAATCAGTATATAGAAATTAAAGAAGATAACCTTATTTCTTCATATAAAAAGGCGACCAACGACGCTTTAAAAAAAGAATTCAAGCAAAAAGTAACTCTTGCTTTACAACCAAATACAAATATTAATATTGACGTTTTACCAGAAACTTTAGCAAGTCTTAGAGAAATAAAAACAGCAGAAGAACTTAAAATTTTAACCAAAGCCATACGAATTTCTGCAGTTGGTCAAATAGAGGTTATGAAAGCGATGAAACCACATATGTCTGAAGCAGAGTTACAAGGTATTCATGAATTTGTTTATAAAAAATATGGTGCGGAATACGAAGGTTACCCTTCTATAGTTGGTTCAGGTAATAACGGGTGTATTTTGCATTACATAGAAAATAATAGAACTAAAGTTGGTAATGATTTAGTATTGATGGATTTAGGAGCAGAATACAGAGGGTATACTGCGGATGTTACGAGAACTATTCCTGCAAAAGGAAAATTTACAGTAGCTCAAAAAGAAATTTATCAGATTGTTTTAGACGCACAAAATGCAGGAATAGCTACCGCTAAAGTTGGTAGTAGTTTTGGAGCTTCAAATATAGCTTGTAGAAAAGTAATTAATAAAGGTTTGTACAAATTAGGAATTATCAAATCGGTTGATGAAAAACACCCGTATTTACCTCATGGTGTTTCACATTATATTGGATTAGATGTTCATGATCCTGGAACCTATACTTCTCTAAAAGTAAACTCAGTAATAACAGTAGAACCGGGTATTTATATTCCAGAAGGAAGTAATTGCGATAAAAAATATTGGGGCATAGCCATTAGAATTGAAGACGATATTTTAATTACAGAAGATGGTCCTGTTAACCTTTCTGGAGAAGCACCAAGAACCATTGAGGCAATTGAAGCAATGATGGCTAAAAAATCTGTTTTAGATGATTTTGTACTGCCTGATTTGGACTAACTCAAATATCAATAAATTTAGAAATTAAAATTTTTCGTAATTTTATATTACTTCAAATTTAGGGATGATTTCTTTCCCACGCTGAATTTTCAGAGCTTTCTGAAAGGATAAAGGTAGAACAGGAATAGTTATTTATAAATTTAAAAACATTAAAATGGCTGTTTTAGAAAAATTGACTACAGAAGAAGCAATAGCTTTAGAAAATAAATATGGAGCTCATAATTATCATCCTTTACCTGTTGTATTAGCAAGAGGAGAAGGTGTTTATGTTTGGGATGTTGAAGGAAAAAAGTATTACGATTTTTTATCTGCTTACTCAGCTGTAAACCAAGGGCATTGTCATCCAAAAATTATAGAAGCTTTAACAAATCAAGCCAAACAACTCACGTTAACCTCAAGAGCGTTTTATAATGATGTGTTAGGGAAGTATGAAGAATTTGCTACCAAGTTTTTTAAATTCGATAAGTTATTACCAATGAATACGGGTGCAGAAGCTGTTGAAACAGCAATAAAAATCTGTAGAAAGTGGGCGTACGAAGAAAAAGGAATTGCTGAAAATGAAGCACAAATCATTGTTTGCAAAAATAATTTTCATGGTAGAACAACAACCATTATTTCTTTTTCTAATGATGAAACTGCTCGTAAAAACTTTGGTCCTTATACTAAAGGATTTTTAAAAATTGAATATGATAATTTAATTGAATTAGAAAATGCTTTAAAAACTAACGCTAATGTTGCGGGTTTTTTAGTTGAGCCTATTCAAGGAGAAGCAGGCGTTTACGTTCCTTCTGAGGACTATTTACAAAAAGCAAAAACATTGTGTAAAAAATACAACGTTTTGTTTATTGCAGATGAAGTACAAACAGGTATTGCTAGAACAGGACGGTTATTAGCAACTTGTGGAAATTGTACTTGTGTAGACAAAAATTGTTCTGGAAACCCAGAAGTAAAACCAGATATTTTAATTTTAGGAAAAGCATTAAGTGGTGGAGCATATCCTGTTTCTGCAGTTTTGTCAAACAATAAAATTATGAATGTTATTAAACCAGGAAATCATGGTTCTACTTTTGGTGGCAATCCAATTGCAGCTGCGGTTGCAATAAGTGCTTTAAAAGTTGTTAAAGAGGAATCTCTAGCAGAAAACGCAGATAAATTAGGAGAAATTTTTAGAAAGGAATTGACTGAATTTGCAAAAGAGAATGAGTTGGTAAAACTAGTAAGAGGAAAAGGATTACTAAACGCAATTGTAATTAACGATACAGAAGCTAGTGATACCGCTTGGAATATCTGTTTAAAATTAAGAGATAACGGATTGCTAGCTAAACCAACTCATGGAAACATTATTCGTTTTGCTCCACCTTTAGTAATTACCGAAACACAAGTGTATGATTGTATAGCTATTATTAAGAATACAATCAATAACTTTAGCAAATAGGTATTTAAAATTGAAATAAAATTTCAATATATTTGAAGATAACCAAAATTTAGATCATGAATAATCCTATTACAGAACTCGAAGAATTAAAACTAACAGGTGCAGCAAAACGTTTTTTATCAGAAACAGCATCTTGGACAAAATTTATATCAATCCTGGGTTTTATAGGAATAGGCCTTATGGTTATTGTATCTTTTTTTGCAGGTACTATTTTTAATAGTGTTCCGCAAGCTCAAACCATGCCGTTTGATTTTGGTTATCTAATGACTGGAGTTTATCTGGTTCTTGCTTTACTTTATTTTTTCCCTGTATTGTATTTGTTTCAGTTTTCTAAAAAAATGAAAGAAGCTTTGCAAAGTAAAAACGATGATGTTTTGGCCACAGCTTTTGAAAAATTGAAGTCACACTATAAATTTATAGGTGTTTTTACCATAATATTTATATCGCTTTATATTTTAATGATTGTTGCTGCTATTGTAGGAGGTATCGCTTTTTAATTACTTTTCTTTTTACCAAACAGATTTTTTAAAGTACTTTTTACTTTATCTTCTGTAGAAGTTTTAGGCTTTGTGGAGTCTTTGGCTTTTGTATTTCCTTTTAGTAAATTGTTTAATTTATCCTTTCCCTTATTAATTAAACTTTCTTTTTGCTTTGCTACTATTGAGTTCATCAAATTAGTTGTTGCACTTGAAAGATCAGAAGAAAAGGAAGGAGCGCTAAAACTACCAGTTAAATTCGCTTTTACAGGAATCGATTTTATAGATGAAGCTTCTTTTGGAGATAATTTATTCAACGCATTAGTTATTGAACTTCCTAGATATTTTACAGGAACATCAAACGTAATATTATAGTCCATTATATTGTTAAAACTGTGTTCACCAGAAATGGTCATTTTAATATCTTGGTATTTTATATCAAAAGGTTTTACAGAGGTTTTACCGTCTTTAAATCCAAATTGAGCACTAACATTGTTTAAATTTAGTTTACTAACATCAATAAAATTTAATTTGTTATCTAATAAACTTAACATTGGAGAGTTGTTGGAAACAACTTTGGTTTCTAACAATTTACCAAATAGGTCACCCGAAATAGTTTGTAAATCTGGAGTTAAATCTTCTTTTAAAAATCCTGAAACATCTATTTTAGTAGTTACTTTTCCATTAACTGCTTTTGCTATAGGAGCAACAGCGTTTAACATACTTAAATGATTAAAAGAATCTGCAATTTGTATCTTTTGCAAATCTAAGTTCATAGCAAAAGTAGGTGCGGTGTTTTTTGTTGAAAAATCTCCATTAAAACCAATATTTCCACCAAAAATATCAGATTTTATATTTTGTAACTTTACTGCTTCATTTTTAATAATCAATTTTCCTGAAACATTAGTTAAGGTAATATCTGTATAAATAACCGTATTTGCTTTGGCATCTAAAGTAATGTCTAAAAAAGCTGGAATTTTAATAGTTGATTTTTTATCAGTTTCGGTTTTAGTTGTTGCTTCTAAGGTGTCTTCTTCTGAAGGTAGTGTGCTTAAAAAATCATCAACTTTAAAGGTATTTGAAGTCAAATCAAATCTTCCTTCCAAATTTTCATCAGTAAACAAAAAACCATATAAATTATTTAGGTTTCCGTTTACTTCCATATCCGAACTTCCACTTGATGCTTTAAAATTGGTTAACTTAACAATATTTGGACTAAAAGTTAGTGTAGCATTACCAATATAAAATGGGTTTGGTAATTCAGTAGAGGCATATTCAAATCCACTTAAAGAAATAGAACCAGCGTTTTTAATACTACTGTACTGTTGTTTTTCAATAGCATCCATAGTAAAACTAGTTTTTACATTTGCTTTTAAAATACCAGTTAAGTTATTTTCTAAGGCAACAGGATAAGCTTTGCTTAAATTTTGCAAGTTTACAGTACCATTTGCATTCAGTTGAATGGCTGGGTTTTTTGTAATTTCTTTTATTGTTCCGTTTACACTAAAAATATCTTTATCAATGGTAAACTTAGCGTCATTTATAGCTAAATAAGTATCATCAATAATTCCTGTTTTATTATTAATGTTAACATCAATTGTAATATTCTCTACAGCTTTTGGTAGATTATCATATTGAAACTTCGCATTTTTTGCCAATATGTTTACCGAAAAATTTGGAATTGTTTTTTCAGAAAGCATACCTTTTACATTTCCTTTTAAGGTAAAGTTACCTTCTGTTTTAACTGCTTCTAAATTACCAGCGTATTGTTCTGGCAATAAAGCTAAGGCATTTTTAAAGGAAGAATCTGTTGTTTCAAAATTGATATCGTACAATTGATTATTTTCAATCAATTGGATAAACCCCTCAAAATGCAAAGGCATTTTATTAATATGTGCAATATTTTCTTTAAAACTATATTTCGATTTTTCTAAATCAATACCTATAATGGCGTCTAAGTCAACATGAACTTTATTTAAGTAATTAACACTATCCATACCAAAAGAAACAAAAGCTTCTGTTTTAGTATCTAAATCTAAAATAGAACTCTTAAAATTTCCATTTCCTGAATGATAAATGCTGTCTAAAACTAAATTTACTTTAGAAATTTTATCATAATACGTAAAACGCATATTATCAAGTCGATAAGAGTTAATGTCTAATTGAATATTATTTGAAGAAGTTGTGGTATCTTTTACTGATGGTTCTTTATCTAAAGCAATGTCGTAATTTCCTTTACCATTTTCATTAAAAATAATATTAACAAAACCGTTGTTAATAGCAATGCTTTTTAATTGTTTGGCTTCATTATTACTTTTAAAAAGCTCGGTTATACTCATGGTTATGTTTACTGCCTCTGCAGCAAACAAGGTGTCGTTTTCAAAAGGTTCTTTATTTGCAATAGAAATAGTATTTACAGTAACACTTGCGGAAGGAAAATTTCTAAAAAAACTCAAATTGGTTTCTTCAAAAGCAACTTTGGCATTAATATTTTTATTTACAGTTTGTGTAATTAATGTTTCAATTTTACCTTTAAATAGAAAAGGAGTTACAAACAATAACAAAAGCAATACTCCAAGAGTTATAAAAAGCCATTTTACTATCTTAAAAACTGGTGATTTCTTTTTTCTGTTTTCCATATCTATTTTGTTTACAGTACAAATCTACAAATATGTCACTATTCTTTTAACTGAAATACGGTAAAATGTAACCCAAAAAAAATACAGTTCTTTTGGGTTAGAACTGTATTTAATAAATTAATAATTTGTGATTTTATTTTTCTTTACATTCAGAGTAATCAATTCTAAAAACATAATCTTTATCTGTTACTTTTTCTATAGCCTTATCATTAACATGGTTTGGTTTGTATGAGGCTCCAGTTCCAAGATCTATAGCTACTCCAATAAGACCCCAACTAAATAGACTTAGTATAAAGTTACCTGCTCTAAAAGCACTTGTAAAAGTTTGTTCTTTAGGCTCGCATTTATCTTGTTTTACTTCAACATATAAAGGCTCATTTCTTTTAAAAGATTGTATAGTTGAACCTGTTCCTACTTTTTGACCATTTGCATAAATATCTGCATTCGGATGGTCTTTAACAATTATATTGGCATTATACCTGCTTCCTCCAAAAATAACTCCACAACTTGAAAATAAAATAGAAGAAGATAAAGTAATTGCAATAATAAATAAACTTGATTTTTTCATAATAATTTTAATTTTAAAATTTATAAATGCAATTATAATTGATTTTTAACTTTTAAAAAAATTTATTGATAACTGTTCACTAACTCTTCAAGTCTTTGTTGCATTAATTCAGGGTTACCTATAGCATCAGTACCAATTTTGTATATGATAAAAACAACAAAGCACAAATAAATTAATCCTAAAACAACACCTATAATTCCTAAAATTTTTCCAGCTTTTGCATTTCCTTCTCCAGTATAAATAGTCGGATCTTCAGTATGAATTTTTAAAGCTTTGTTTCCTAAAACAAAAGCAATAATACCTAAAGTTAACCCTATAATACCATAACAAAAACAGGTTAAAATTGATAAAATTCCTAATACTAGAGATACTGTTGCATTTGGCAAGTTTCTTTGTTTCATAGTGATTTTCTTATAAATTTAAAATTGGTTTCATTTTTAAAAAATAGCTAATTACCATAATTAACACGTTCATAACAACTAAAACAGTCATCATTTTTTTGCTACTTTTAAACTTATATTTCAACTGAATTAAAAAAATAAACAATAATAATAGTAGTGTGAAAATAGCTGGATACATTAGAAACGCTCCTTTAAAATTACCTTGAAAAAGTAATACTAAAGAACGTTGAAAACCACACCCTAAACATTCTATACCAAATAGCTTTTTGTTTAAGCAAGGCAGCATAAAGTCTTCTAGTTTTAAAAACATGTATTCATTTAAGTTTATTAAATATAAGTTGTTCTATATTTTTGGTTAAAAATAAACATAAATGTTAGTTCAAGATCTAGCATTACTAAAAAAGATATCGAGAACATATTTGAAGTTAATAGTATTCTCGATATAAATCTTATTCATTTCAATTATAAAATTTACTCGAATTGACAGAATTTTATAAAAAGTAAAACAGATTAAATTTCCTTTTATTATAGTTTCTGAAAAGCTTAAAAAGTAAACTATTTTTTAATTAGTTTTTTTATTTGAACAAGTCCAGTATCATCTGTAAGTTTAATAAAATAAAGACCTTTGGATAAATTGTCGATATTATATTCGTTTGTATTCGTTTCAAGCAAATTATTTACTTGTTTTCCCAAACTATTGTATAAAGCTATTTTTACGATAGTATTTGTTGAAGAAATTTTAAAGGTTTTATCAAAAGGGTTAGGGTATATGAAAGTATTGTCTTTTGTAAAGTTTTCTGTAGCAAGTGTATTGGTATCTCTTAGTACAATTTCATCTATATAACCAAAACTTCCTGAATCATTTAAAATTTGTTCGGTAGATTCGTTTTGTAAACCTAAATCGGGATAAATTAATAATGCATTAACATCTATACCATTTGCTCCGCCAGAAATAGGAAAAACCAAAGTTTGCCATTCTCCGAAATTTGTATAAGGTTCTATGGGTCTAATTATATCATCAAAATTGCCATCTGAATTTTCATCAGCTGCATCTACAGCAATAGCAATGTCTGGTTGAGCCTCATAATTAACCATCATATAGATATACTTCTCTGTATTTTGAGAAACAGAAAAACTATTTACAGGAAAAGCAATTACTTCCTCAATGTTTTCTGTAGTTCTCCATACTTTTATAGATCTGTCAGAATTATTTATAGAACTGCTATTATCCTGTCCGAAAAAAAATAACGAGTTATAAATTAAAATTAATATCAAAAAAAACGTTTTGTTATTCATCATTTCTATGATTTTAGTATTGATATTAATTAAAAGAACTTCATGATTTCATCAGCAACCAAATTGTGTCCTTTTACATTAGGATGATTAAAAGAAGCTAAAAAACTATTTACACTTTCGCCTTCTGCAACTTTTTCTTTAATTCTTTCGTAACTGTCTACCAAACCAACATTATTTTCTTCGGCCAACCGAATTACTTGTTGTTGATGTTTGTATAAATCTGTAGTAGTATCAAATAAATCTACATCTCTAAATGGAGTTGCTGTAAAAAGAATAACAGGTATATTTCTAGCTTTTGCTTTTTTTATCATTTCATCCCAAGCAGCATAAGTTGCCGTTAAA
The DNA here is from genome assembly GCA_964410075.1 of uncultured Polaribacter sp. Taxonomy (GTDB): domain Bacteria; phylum Bacteroidota; class Bacteroidia; order Flavobacteriales; family Flavobacteriaceae; genus Polaribacter. The sequence continues at coordinate 6,133 of CAYPHE010000021.1, read as the reverse complement.
CCTTGCGAACGATCATTAAGACTGTAATCTATAAAAATAACATCTGGTTTTAAAGGCAAAACATCATCATCAAATCGAGTGGCTCCTTTTATAGAGTTTTCTCCTCCAATAGCTGTTTTTGTAGTATTAATTACTGCTGTTGGATATTTGGCAGATAATCTTTCTAATATTTTATGAGGATATGCATCTAAAGTTTTTACAGTAGGAGTTTGTGTATAACCAGAAGGAACGGAGTGTCCGTGAAATACTAAGTTAATAGTTCTATTACTTGGCCAATTTTTTTGAAGCTCTAATTTTACATTCGATAAATAATTTTCAAATGAATTATCTGTAGGTAGGTTGTCGCCAACTTTAATTTCATCTAAATAACCAAAAGTATCTGTATTATTTAGTAATCTACCACTTGGGCTGTTTTGTATACCAACATCTGGGAAAATAAGAAGCGCTTTAATTTCTATTCCATCAGCTCCTCCTTCTAAAGGAAAAATTAGGGTCTGCCAATTTCCAAAATCGGTGTACGTATTTAAAGCTCTAATAGCAACATTTGTACTACCGCTAGAGTTTTCATCTTCAGCATCAATTCTTATAGCAATATCTGGTTGCGCAGGGTAATTTACAGCAATGTGTAAATATTTTGTTGTGTTTGCAGGAACTTGATATGGCGTTACAGGAAAAGCTACTAATTCGAACCAATTGGTAGTTGTTCTTCCAATTCTTAGTGCATTTTCAGTTCCATTGATTTCATTTTTATTTGGATTTGAAACAATAGAAAATTGCGCTCCAAATCTAGAAACCACATTTGGCGAATTGGGTTCAAAATCGTTAAAGGTTGGGTTATCGTTTAAACTAGCATTTTCTGTTATTAAAAACTGAGCACCATTTCTAGAAACGATATTTGAAGTGCCTTCTTCGTCTTCAAAATTATTTAAAACAGTTTCCTGACTATAGTTTATTGCGGAATTACAAATTGTAGCAATAAAAAAAAATAATATTCTAAATTTCATCATCTATAAATTAGAATGTAAAAATAGATGATACAAAGTTTTAAAAAATAGAAAATTACATGTATAACATGGATAATATTCTTTTTTTAGGTTTAAAAAAGATACTTTTTTCTATTTAGAAGCCCATTCCTGGAATATTTGGCATTCCGCTTTTTGCAGCAATAGCCAATTCTTTTTCGTTAATTTCGGTAGCTTTTGCAATGGCTTTATTTAAAGTAATTATTAAATAATCTTCTAATTCTTCTGCATCATTTAGCAAAGAATCGTCTATAGTAATTGCTTTTACACTTCTATTAGCGGTTAAGGTAATTTTTATCTTTTTGTCAGATGAAATCTCTTCAACCAAAACGGTATCCAAACGTTTTTTGGTTTCTTCTACTTTTTGTTGCGCTTCTTTAAGCTTTCCCATCATTCCAGATAAATCTCCAAACATTATTTTCTTTTTTTTAAAATTTCACTACAAATTTAGTAAATTGAAAAGGAATTTAATCCAGATAAAAAAATGAAAAAAATTCTCGTTTCTACTTTACTATTAAGTCTTACTTTTGCAATCGCTTGTAAAAAAACAACAATGGATTATAAACATATACAACCACCGTTAGCAGATAAAACACCTACCGAATTAAAAAAACACGGTGATGTTAGAATAGATAATTATTTCTGGATGCGTTTGTCTGATGAGCAAAAATTAGCTCCAGTAAAAGACGAACAAACTAAAAAAGTAATAGATTATTTAGAAGCTGAAAATGGTTATTATGATACCGTTACAAGTAATATTAAAGATTTTCAGGAATCTCTTTTTCAAGAGATGAAAGGAAGAATTAAAGAAGATGATGCTTCTGTACCCTATAAAAGTAACGGTTACTATTATATAACAAGGTACGAAACCGGAAAACAATACCCTATTTATAGTAGAAAAAAGGAAACTTTAGAAGCTGATGAAGAAATTTTGTTTGATGTAAACGAAATGGCTAAAGATTTTGATTATTATCAATTAGGCGGTTTAAGTATATCTCCAGATAATAAATTGGCTGTTTTTGCTACAGATACTGTAAGTAGAAGACAATATTTTTTACGCATTAAAAACTTAGAAACAAACGAAATTTATACAGATATTATTGAAAACACTACAGGTGGTTCTGTTTGGGCTAACGATAATAAAACTATTTTTTACACTAAAAAAGATCCGTTAACCTTACGAAGTGAAAAAATTTACAGACACGTTTTAGGAACACCAACATCTGAAGATGTAGAAGTTTTTCATGAAAAAGATGATACATTTGGGACATATGTTACAAAATCGAAATCAAAAAAATACATCATTATAGGTTCTTATAGTACTACATCTACAGAAGCTCAGTTTTTAGATGCAGATAACCCTACGGGAGAATTCACGCTATTACAACCTAGAGAAAAAGATTTAGAATACAATGTTTCTCATTATGGAGATTCGTTTTATATTTTAACTAATAAAGACGAAGCAACCAATTTTAAATTGATGAAAACTCCAATTGATCATACCACAAAAGAAAATTGGATTGATGTTATTCCACATAGAGAAGAAACACTTTTAGAAGACTTTTCTATTTTTAAAAACTATTTGGTTTTAGAAGAAAGAAACGATGGATTAAGTAAAATTCGTATAAAAAAGTGGGATGATTCTGTAGATTATTATTTACCATTTAACGAAGAAACATATAGTGCAGATGTATATGCAAATCCAGATTTTGATACAGAAGTAATACGTTATTCTTATAATTCTTTTACAACACCTAATTCGGTTATTGATTTCAATATGAAAGATAAAACTAAGGAAGTTAAAAAAGAGCAAGAAGTATTAGGTGGTAAATTCAACAAAGAAAATTACATAAGTAAACGTGTTTGGGCAACTGCTAGAGATGGTAAAAAAGTAGCCATTTCTATAGTGTATCATAAGAATACAGTTTTAAATGAAAATACACCTGTATTGCAATATGCTTACGGTTCTTACGGTTACACCATTCCAGATACTTTTTCTACAACACGTTTAAGTTTGTTAGATAGGGGTTTTGTTTATGCGCTAGCACATATTAGAGGAAGCCAGTATTTAGGTAGACAGTGGTATGAAGATGGTAAAATGCTAAATAAGAAAAATACGTTTACCGATTTTATAGACTGTTCTAAGTTTTTAATAGAAAACAACTATACATCCGCAGCACATTTATACGCAATGGGAGGATCTGCAGGAGGTTTGTTAATGGGAGCCATTGTAAATATGAATCCCGAATTGTATAATGGAGTTATTGCAGCTGTTCCTTTTGTAGATGTTATTTCTACAATGTTAGATGATAGTATTCCGTTAACTACTGGAGAGTATGATGAGTGGGGAAATCCAAATGATAAGGAATACTACGATTACATCAAATCGTATTCGCCTTATGATCAGGTAGCAGCAAAAGAATATCCGAATATGTTAGTAACTACAGGTTTTCATGATAGCCAAGTTCAATACTGGGAGCCTGCAAAATGGGTCGCAAAATTACGAGAATTAAAAACCGATAATAACCTATTATTATTAGATACAAATATGGAAGCTGGTCATGGTGGAGCTTCAGGAAGATTTAACGCTTTAAAAGAAACCGCTAAAGATTATAGCTTCTTTTTAGCACTAGAAAACAGACTAAATGTAGATTGATTATAGATTAAAACCAAAACAAAATACATTTTAATATTTCAACTAGTAAATGTACTTTTGCTCTAGATAAGAGAGAAATGATTAGATAATCATCCTCTTTTTTCAAAAATTAACAATGACCAGAAATCAAGGAATCAATAATTCAATTTTAGAGCTAGTTGGCGAAACTCCGCTAATTAAATTACATAATATTACTAAAGAATTTAAAGGTTCTTATTATGCTAAATTTGAGGCGTTTAATCCGGGTCATTCTGCAAAAGATAGAATAGCACTTCATATTGTTAACGATGCTGAAAAGAAAGGTATTCTAAAAAAAGGAGCTACAATAGTAGAAACTACTTCTGGAAATACTGGGTTTAGTTTAGCAATGATAAGTATTGTAAAAGGGTATAAATGTATTTTAGCGGTTAGCGATAAATCATCGAAAGATAAAATAGATTTATTAAAAACAATGGGAGCAGAGGTGCATGTTTGTCCTGCAAATGTTCCTGCAGACGATCCTAGATCTTATTATGAAGTAGCCAAATCTATTCATAAAAAAACAAAAAATTCAGTTTATATCAATCAATATTTTAATGAGTTAAATATAGAAGCACATTATAGAACAACCGGACCAGAGATTTGGCAACAAACTAATGGGCAAATTACACATTTAGTTGCTGCAAGTGGAACGGGAGGTACTATTTCTGGAACTGGAAAATATTTAAAAGAGCAAAACCCAAATATTAAAATTTTAGGTGTAGATGCTGTAGGATCGGTGATAAAAAAATATCACGAAACTGGTGAATATGATAAATCAGAAATTAGTCCTTATAAAATAGAAGGATTAGGAAAAAATTTGATTCCTACTGCAACAGACTTTGATGTAATTGATATTTATGAAAAAGTTACCGATAAAGAAGCAGCATTAACAGCTAGAGAAATTGTAAAAACTGAAGGAATTTTCCCCGGTTATACCTGTGGTGCTGTAATGCAAGCCACAAAACAATATAACAGCAAAAACATGTTTGACGAAAACAGTTTTGTTGTATTGGTTTTCCCAGATCATGGTTCTCGTTATTTAAATAAAATTTATAATGACGATTGGATGAAAGAAAACAACTTCTTATAAAAGCAACTAAAACTTTACAATTTGATAAACTGCAAAAAAAGCGGTTACTTTGCACTAGCTTAAAAGTAAAAAATAAGAATGACGAAAGATCTATTTGAGAGAATAAAAGGAGATAAAGGACCTTTAGGAAACTGGGCAGATAAAGCAGAAGGATACTATGTTTTTCCTAAGCTACAAGGACCAATTTCTAATAGAATGATGTTCAATGGTAAAAAAGTAGTTACTTGGAGCATTAACGATTATTTAGGTTTAGCTAATCATCCAGAAATTTTAAAAATAGATGGAGAAGCGGCTTTAGAACATGGTTTAGCTTACCCTATGGGAGCTAGAATGATGAGTGGTCATACTCAATTTCATGAACAATTAGAACAAGAATGTGCTGATTTTGTAAATAAAGAAAAAGCATATTTATTAAACTTCGGTTACCAAGGTATTATGTCTGCAATAGACGCTTTGGTTTCTAAAGATGATATTATTGTTTATGATGTAGACACACATGCATGTATTATAGATGGAGTACGTTTACATTCTGGAAAACGCTTTGTTTACAAACATAACGACATGGAAAGTTTTGAAAAAAACATGCAACGTGCCGTTAAACTTGCAGAAAAAACAGGAGGTGGAATTTTAGCAATTTCTGAAGGTGTTTTTGGAATGCGAGGAGAACAAGGTCGTTTAAAAGAAATTGTAGCCTTAAAAAAGAAATACAACTTTAGGTTGTTGGTAGATGATGCTCACGGTTTTGGAACTTTAGGAGAAGGAGGTAGAGGAACTGGTTTTGAACAAGGAGTTCAAGATGAAATAGACGTTTATTTTGCAACTTTTGCAAAATCTATGGCAAGTATTGGAGCTTTTTTAGCTGGAGATAAGGATGTTATTCAATTTTTGCAGTACAATTTGCGTTCGCAAATGTTTGCAAAGTCTTTACCTATGGCTGTTGTAAAAGGTGCTCTAAAACGTTTAGACATGATTAGAACTATGCCAGAATTAAAAGATAAATTGTGGGAAAACACTCGTAATTTACAATCTGGTTTACGAAATGCTGGTTTTGATTTAGGAACTACACAAACTTGTATTACTCCTGTATATTTAAAAGGAGATATTCCAGAAGCTATGGCTATGGTTAATGACTTGCGAGAAAATTATGGTATTTTCTGTTCCATTGTAGTTTATCCTGTAATTCCTAAAGGATTAATTATTTTAAGACTAATACCTACAGCAACTCACAATCAAGATGATATTGATGAAACAATTGCAGCATTTTCTGGAATACGTCAAAAATTAGAAAGTGGAGTGTATAAAAAAATTGCAGAAACAATTTAAGCAATTTTTAAAATTATTATA
>CAYPHE010000020.1:0-19193 GCA_964410075.1 uncultured Polaribacter sp. | reverse complement strand
TTTCTATAAACTTGGTAATATTCTTCTAAATGTTTTATATGGTAGTTACTCATTAATCTAATTTTAAATTCTGTACAATATTATCAATAGGACTTTTCACAAAAGACTTGATGTTAATATTATATTCTCTAGCTTTTTTCATTATCTCATTTTGTAATAAGTAACCTATGGAGCCTACAAAATGTAATGAATGCTTTTTTAGCTCTTCTTTATAACACATTATCAAATTAGAAAATAACACTTCTAAACCATTTTCAATAATATTACAAATAAAGGGTTCATTTTTATTATTGACTAAAAATCTAGCGTAATTTGCCAAAAAAGCACTAGGATTTTCAGATTTATAAAGCCCGTCTAAAATAGTGCCTAAGTTAGTTTCATGTTCTTTCAAAAATTTATTATGAAGGTGTTGGGGCATTTTTTTGTAAAAAAATGCATTCAATAGTTTTTTACCAAAATAGTTACCACTGCCTTCGTCCATTACAGAATACCCTAAAGAAACTTGCTTCGTAAAAATTGTATCTCCATCATAATAACAACAATTAGAACCAGTGCCCAATATACAAATAACTCCTGGTTTATTAGTAGTACCATGAATAGCTGCTGTTAAGTCTTCTTCTATATTTATTTCAGACGCATTAAAAAAAAAGTTTTTAAAAAAAGCTTTCAATATTTTTTTAGTTCCTTCTGTTCCGCAACCTGCGGCAAAAAAATGTATTTTAGAAACCTTAGATTTTATTATATTTAATTTTTCACTTTCATTTACAATATTAGAAATTTCTTGCTTGGAAATTAAAATAGGATTAATACCCTTTGTTTTTATCTTTAAAGTTGATTTTACCTCTTTATCTATAAGTATCCAGTCACATTTAGTTGATCCGCTATCAGCCACTAATATCATATCTATTTATTTTTATGAAAATCTATTACATGTTTAAAAACCCTATTTATTTGACACATCATTTTTGTAGTGGTTTCTTTTGTTTTACTTTCTACAATTATTTCAATCTTAAATTGATTTTTTAGTTGTCCTTTTTTTTTAATTATAAATTCCCCTGTTGGAAAAAAAACATTTAAGTTTTCTGTTTGGTATTGCAAAAACAAATCGAACTCGGCACTAACCCAATTTATAAAACAATCGTAAATATTGTAATTTTCTACATATTCTACAACTTTGAGCTTTATATTATTTTTTTGATTTTGCATAAAATTTATTAAATATTTATTTGTTAAAATTTCCATCTAACAAAAGCTTCCATAGCTGCATAATGAGACAATCCTAACTGATCGTATAAAGCCGCAGTTTCTCTATTCCTATCTTCTGCTCTTTGCCAAAACTCTCTACTATCTGCTCCTTGAAAAACAACTCCATCTTTTTGAGATTGATGTTTAAAAATTCCTTTTCTTTTTTCTAACACTTGGTCTGGTCCCATAGGAATTGCCATTTCAATTTCATCAATACCCCACTCTTGCCAAGCTCCTCTGTACAACCAAACCCAGCAGTCTTTCATAAATTTTTTAGATTTAAGTTCTTTTACTGCAGCAAAAATTGCATCCAAACAAACTTTATGTGTACCATGAGGATCTGCTAAATCACCAGCAGCATAAATTTGATGTGGTTTAATTTTCTCTATCAAATCTAAAGTAAGTTTAACATCTCCAACACCTATTGGATTTTTTTTAATTGCACCTGTTTCATAAAATGGGAGATTCATAAAATGAATCCGTTCGTCTGTTAAACCAACAAAATGACAAGTTGCTCTAGCTTCTCCTTTTCTAATTAGTCCTTTAATATCTCTAACTTCTGGGATATCAACTTCGCTAGATTTTTTATTTTTCAAAAAGGTTGATGCTTTTTTGTAAATGTTTTGTGCATCAGAACTGTCAATACCAAACTTTTTATTGAAATCGCAAACAAAACTTGCAAAACGAAGTGCTTCATCATCTGCAACAGCAATATTACCAGAGGTTTGATAAGCTACATGTACCTCATGACCTTGATCATGTAATCTTTTAAAAGTACCTCCCATACTTATAATATCGTCATCTGGATGAGGACTAAATATTAATACACGTTTTTTTTCGGGCTGTGCTCTTTCTGGTCTTTTACTATCATCTGAATTTGGTTTTCCACCTGGCCATCCAGTAATTGTATGCTGAAGTTGGTTAAAAATTTTTATATTGATATCGTATGCAGGACCAGAGTTTGCTAATAAATCACTCATTCCGTTTTCAATATAATCGGCGTCTGTAAGCATTAAAATGGGTTTTTTTAAGCTTAATGCTAAACTTAATACTGCTTTACGAATTAAAACATCTGTCCAAACAATTTTTTCTACTATCCAAGGTGTATTTATTCTTGTGAGTTTAGAAGATGACGCTTTATCTAATACAAATGTTGCATTTCTATGCTCTTGTAAATAAGATGCCGGCACCTGACTTGTCACTTCATCTTCTACAGCAGATTTAATGATATTCGATTTTTTTTCACCCCAAGCCATTAAGATTACTCTTTTGGCTTCCATTATTTTTTTTACGCCTAAAGTAATTGCTGTTCTAGGGGTTTTTTCCAAACCAGAAAAATCTCCACTCGCAGCAACTCTTGTAATGTGATCTAGTGCTACCAAACGGGTTTTTGAATTTTGTAATGAACCTGATTCATTAAAACCAATGTGACCATTACCTCCAATACCTAAAATTTGTAAATCGATACCTCCTAAGGCTTCTATCTTAGCTTCATACTGGTCGCAGTAATCTCTTATTTTTTCTTTACTTAGCGTTCCATCTGGCACATAATAATTTTCTTCCAAAATATCTACATGATCAAAAAGTTGTTCTTTCATAAAACGAATGTAGCTATTAACAGAATCTGGTTCCATAGGGTAATATTCATCTAAATTAAAAGAAATTACATTCTTAAAACTTAAACTTTCTTCTTTATGTAAACGAACTAGTTCTGCATATAATCCCTTTGGAGAAGAACCTGTTGCTAAACCTAATATACAAGGTTGTTTTTGAGATTGTTTTACTTTAATAAGATTTGCAATTTCTTGGGCAACGGCTTTAGATGCAGAGGTTGCATCTTCATAAACCACAGTTCCAATATTTTCAAATCTTTTTTCGAAACCTGTTGCACTATCTATACTGCTTTTTAACATAGTTAAGTTATCTCTTTTATAAGTTAGTTTTAATTTATTTTGTCCAGTTTTTTAATTTATGCCCCCAGATTGCAAAAAAAAGTATAATACAATAGCAAGGAATTAAAATCCAATATCCTTCTGTTGAAGCTGTAGCAGAAGCCTCTGCTTCATTTATTCCGTTTTCAATTAAAGCTTGTTTTTTTACATCAACAATTTTTCCATAAAGGGGAGGAATAATTGCCCCACCAGATATTGCCATTACTAGTAAAGCGGAAGCTGTTTTAGTAAATTTCCCTAGGCCATCTAAAGTTAACGGCCAAATAGCTGGCCATACTAAAGCATTAGATACACCTAAAGCTGCAACACATAAAACAGAGTTAAAACCTGTTGTATTAAGAATAGAAAAGCTAAGTATAATACCTAAAATTGCACTTGCAACCAATGCTGTTTTTTGTTTTACATACTTAGGAATTAATATTATTCCTAAAATGTAAGTGAGTACCATTGCTAATAAAGTATAAGTTGTAAAATACTTTGCTTCCTCTCCTGTAAAACCTAAAGAAATTCCATAAGAAATAATTGTGTCTCCTGCAATTACTTCTGCTCCAACGTAAACAAATAGTGCTAAAACTCCCAACCATAAATTAGGGAATTGAAAGATATTTGTTTTTACAATTTTACTTTCGTCAAATGTTTTTTCTTTACCTGTTTCAACATTTGGTAAGGGTGCTTTTCTAATTAAAAAACCTAATACAAATAATACTATTGCCATAACCAAATAAGGGACAATTACACTATCTGCCATTACATTTAGTAACTCTTTTTTTTCAACGGATGTAGTAGTAGCCAATTTTTCTTTGGTCTCATCTATACCAGATAGTAAAAGCGCACCAAAAATTAACGACCCTAAAGCGCCTGCAATTTTATTTGCTATTCCCATAATAGCTATTCTTTTTGCTCCACTTTCTATAGGACCTAAAATGGTAATATAAGGATTAGAAGCTGTTTGTAAAATGGTCATTCCTAATCCTTGAATAAAAATACCTAATAAAAATACCCAGTACGTTCTAGCTTGTGCTGCAGGAATAAAAATTAAGGCACCAACACCCATAATTAGTAAACCCAAAGACATTCCTTTCTTATAACCAATTTTTCCTAAAATAAATGAAGCTGGCAATGCCATAATAACAAAAGATATGTAAGACGCTGAGGCTACTAAGTATGATTCCGCGTCTGTTAGTTCATTTATTGTTTTCATAAACGGAATTAGTGCTCCGTTAATCCAAGTGACAAAACCGAAAATAAAAAATAAGCTAGCTATAATTACAATAGGAAGTGTATAATTTTTTGTTGTAGAATTCAAAAAAAAAGTTTTTAAAAATTAATATGAAAGTTTAAAATCTACCTCTCTACTGATAAACATCTACCAGCTTTAAAAGAAATAGTTATATCTGATGATTTTGTGAAAACTTCGTAATTGCCATCATTTGTTACTAAAGGACAAGATTTATCGCCTAAAAATTTAACATGATTTTTCCAATTACCGTCTGGTGAAGCCAATAAAACAAACAAAAAAGAACTATTTTTTTTGACTATTTTTTTTCCTGTGTAAATTCCATCCTCATCATAATCGGTTAAAGTAATTCCATTTGCATGCCAGTGTTCTTTAGCGCCAGTTATAGAGTTTAAAAATGTCCCAGCTATTGTAATTTCTTTTTTTCCGCTTTTAATTATATTTTGATGAATTTCGGAGTTCATATCTACATTAAAATGAACATAGATATTAGAAGCATCTAAGAGATTTGCGTTTTCATCTTTTTCAAACCAATCCCTATTTATTTTTCTTAAAGAAGTATAAAACCTTTTAAAATCTTTATTTTCAGTATTGGTCCAACCAACTTCTGCATAAGATGCTATTCTTGGAAATACTTGGCGTTTTAATATATTTTTATTCGGCACCCACTCTGTCCATAATTGACAACCTAAACCAAGAACTCTTTTTGATAATTCTTTATCAAGCTTATTCGGAATCGGACTAAAGTCGTACCCTTTTTTTAGTGTTAAAGAATTGACATCGTAATCTAAATAAGTATAATCATGTTGAGAATTTACTACGTGATGTCCTTTTTCTAATGCAGATATCATCAAATCAGTACTACCCTTCCAAAAATGAATAATTGCATTTTTTGGAAGTTTTTGGTTAGTTTCTACTTTTACATTTTTTTCCCAATGATGAATATTTCCTCCTAAAATATCATTCCACCCCATCATTCTGTGGTCATTTTTTGATATAAAATCTGCAATTTTGTTGGTAAAGAAAAGTTGAACGTCTGCATAAGATTTCAGGCTATTTTTCTTCATATAATTTTTTATGCCTTTGTCTTTTTTCCACTGGTCAAAAAGTACTTCGTCTCCTCCAATATGAATTACTTTGCCTGGAAATAAGTCCATAACTTCCAGAAGCACATCTTCCATAAAAGTTTGCACTTTTGGGTTAGAAACATTGTAAGTGTTAGGCAAAATACCAAAAGTTTCTGGTACATTTATTTTATGTTTTAAAGTACCTAACCACGGGTAAGCAGCTATTGCTGCAGAGGCATGACCTGGCATTTCAATTTCTGGAACAATTGTAATATGCCTTTTTTGAGCATAAGAAATAATTTCTTTTATTTCACTTTGAGAATAAAAGCCTTGGTGAGATTTACCTCTTCTATCTGAGCTTCCAATACCATTTATTTGAGTATCTTCTCGTTTACCTCCAATTTGAGTTAACAAAGGGTATTTTTTTATTTCTATTCTCCACCCCTGATCATCAGTTAAGTGCCAATGAAATTTGTTCATTTTTAATACAGACATTTCATCTAGCAAATTAAAAACAACTTCCTTTCCCATAAAGTGTCTAGATTCATCTAACATAAAAGCACGCCATTCAAATTTTGGCTTATCTTCTATTTCTATTTCTGGAAAATTAGCGTTTAGACTTTTTAATTGCTTTAAAGTTTGAATTCCATAAAAAATCCCTTTACTAGTTGCAGAAAGTAAACTTATTTTTTGCGCAGTTACCTTTAGCCTATAACCTTCACTACCAAGAACATTACTTAATGTTTCGTCAACATTTAATTCTAGGTTGGACTGTTCTTCTTTAACTAAAGTGGCATTGAATCCAGAATTATTTAGAAAATTTATTAGAGTAGCTTGTTCGAATAGCAACCTATCATCGTTCTTTATTTTAATCTCTTTTGATAGAAAAGCACCCTGCTTTTTTATAATTTTATTTGGGTATGGTACAAGATCTAAATCTGATTGAGCTAAAGCTTTAAAAGCTACAAGCAGAAGAATAAAAAAGAAAAGTGCTTTTTTCATGAAAGTATAGTATTATTTTAAAATTTATTGTTTTATAACTTTTATTGTTTGACTATTTCCTTTTTCAAATGATAAGTGAACACTATAAATACCTGATTTTAATTTACCTAAACTTATGTTTTTATCTCCACTGGTATTTGATAACACTTTACTACCAAGTATGTTATAAACAGCAATAGATTTAAGTTTAAATGATGTTTCAATATTTAACATATCTGTAGTTGGGTTTGGATAAACTTTTGCATTAAATGGCTTTACTGTTTGAACAGACAAGCTCTTTTTAGCCAAACAGCTATCTAAACTAAAATTGAGATTTGTAGTTTCTCCGATAGAAATATTAGATTTATAATTACCTCCTTCAAAACTAGACATATCACAACCAACTGGGTCAGAAATAGGATCTCCCCATGCTGTGCTTGTAGGTTCTCCCTCTAAAACTTGAAATAATATCTCGCCAGGTTCTACTCCGTAAGCAACACCAGAAAAAATACCATCGTCATCAGTATCTGATAATGGTATAAAATTACCATTCCAACCAGTTAGATTTGGGTTAGCAGCGATTCTTATAATATGGTTTTCGCTACTTGGAAATGACTTTCCGTTAAAATCAATATTAAAGCTAATATTACCTAAAGTTGGTGCAGAAATACAGTCGTTTAGTTTAAAACTTATGGTAGAACTTGTTCCTGAAACTACCTCTAATTTATAGTTTGCGTCTAAAACTTCTGATAAAGAACAACCATTTGCTGTAATATCAGAAATCCAATCTCCTGAACTCCAACCCGCTACACCTAAAGCACCTTGCCAAACTCTAAATAAAAGCGTTCCTGATGCCACGTCTGAAATTGTACCTGAATAAATACCATCGTTATTAGCATCTGATAAAGTAACAAGATCTGGAGACCAACCTGTGCCTGCTATATTACCACCAATCCTAATATCATTTCCAGCTGCTGGGTAAGAAGTACCATTTAAATCTACGTTAAATGTTACTTCTGTAGTAGTTACAGTAGTGGTTGTTAAACACTCTCCAATATCAAAACTTAGCGTCTTGTTACCTGTTATAGTCGTTTTATAATTTGCTCCTTCAAATTCAGAAGTATCACATCCAGAGGGTAAAATTTCATTTCCCCAAGATGTACTTCCAGGATCACCTTGTCTTACCTGAAATAAGAGTTCTCCAGTAGCAACATTTGAAGCCGTGCCACTATAAATCCCATCATTATTATCATCTGTTAATGTAACGAAACTCCCATTCCACCCTTCTCCATTTGGGTTAGCTGTAATTCTCATAATATGAGACGAAGATGTTGGATAAGAAGAACCATTTAAATCTACATTAAAAGTAACCTCTTGACTATATATTAAACCTATAGTAAGAAGAAAAATCAAAATTGAAAAGTTGTATTTTTTTTTCATTTTATTTATATTTAAAGTTAGTTTTTATTTAGTATGTATGGAGTTTTGGTATATTTAAGGTTGTTAAACTCTACGTAATCGAATACAGCATAATTGTTTTGCTGTGGAATTTGGTCACCCATAAAATGCAAATTTTCTACACTACAAAAAATACCAAAAGGCAACCCTCCATAAGTAAGGTTTAAGCGATGAACTTCTACGTTATCTACATACCAAATAGCTTCGTAGTTTCCATTGTTTTCTAATAACTCTATTGAAAAAGTATACCATCTATCATTTTTAATTAGCTGTTGTACAGAAACTGATGGATTTCCTTGAGAGGTTAAATACATTACTAAATCGTCTGAAGCTGCATTCAATTCTTGCCTTTTAACCGCTGTTCCGTAACCTATCTCAAAATCAAGTTCATGAGTATCGTCATTATATAAAAATGCACCTACACTAGCTTTATCTCCTGCCCCCATTGGTGCTATATAAACTCTCCAGTAATATCTTCCATAGGTATAGGTTCTATCTATGGTTCTTACCTTCGGTCTATCAAAAGTATTTGCCGCAGTTGTAATTTCTAATCCTGTCATTCCAATATTGCTATTAGTAACAATACCGTAGTTACTTACCTGTGGATTAGTAACATTTTGAGACGCATCTACCCATCCTACTAAATCATTAAAATCCCAACGTTTGATAGAACTACTTGATGCTAAACATCCTCTAATTTTAAAATCTATAGTTGTATTTTGAGTAATTGCTATAACATAATTAGCACCGTCAAACTCTAAAGTATCACATCCTGATGGTAATATGGGTGCACCCCAAGATGTACTTCCTGGTTCACCTTGTCTAACTTGAAAAAGCAATTGTCCTGAAACAACTCCTGATACAGTTCCAGAATAAATTCCATCATTATTACTGTCTGTTAATTCTAGAAAATTTCCATCCCAGCTTGTTCCTCCAGGATTAGCTACAATACGTAATATATGACTATTACTTGTTGGGTAAACAGATCCGTTTAGATCTACATTAAACGTAACGTCTTGAGATTTAATGCTTAAAATAACACCAAAAACTAGTATAAACGTTTTTATATAATATTTTCTTACCATTTTTTTTAAAGTTAAAAACCTGTTCCTGGAGCTTCTGGACTAGTAGCCTGAGCTCTTTGAGGAGTTAATATTAAATAAGTTCCTATTGCTGTTAAAGCAGCATATTTACTATGATTCCCTATTTTTTTTAAAGCTTCTTTACGTGATATCTTGGTATTTTTCATTTTGTGTAAGTTTTTTAAATTCTACTTTATTATTTTAAAACAATTTTTCTGGTTAATTTTCCTTTAGTGGAATTCAACCTAACGATGTACACTCCTGAGCTTAATTTTGGTAAGGAAATTTGATTATTATCGGTTTTTAATGAAGAATTAAATACTTCTTTGCCAAGTATATTGTAAATTTTTATAGAAGCATCAGACTCTGATAAGCCAGAAACTTTAAGCAAATTGTTTGTTGTGTAGATATTTACATTTTCTAAAGACTCATTTAATGTACTTAAAATACTTTTGCTTACGGTATGAATGTAAAAACGACCTGTACCATCTAAAGCTGTACTTGCTGTAAAACTATATTGACTATCTATTTCTTTTAAATCTGTAAATGTATTATCTAGTCTATCTTCTAGTAAAACACTCAAATTTTCAGGAAAATTTAAAGTTTCTGCAGAAAAAGTAATCTTACTATTTGCTGCTACTTTTAGACCGATAGGAACAACCATACTTTGGTAGCCTTTGTTTGGAAGTGATTGTACCTGATATTTCTTATCGTTGCTATTATTTAACAAATGTGAATAAAGTTCGAAACTATCTACAGAACCGTTAAAAAGCTCTCCATCAGACCCATTATCAAAACCTTTTGAGGCACTTTCTAAATACAATAAATTCATTTGTCTTTTTACAGACCCATTATCAACGACTAACTTAATTTCAGTTTTTGGTGCCTGTTTTTGAAATGTAAGTGAAATAGCATGAGCCTGATTTGATAAATCAAAATCTAGAGTACCGCTAGCTTTGGCTCTTACAAAAAAGCCTTGTGTGGGGGCAACTCTGAAAGCTTGAGCGGCAACTCTAGAAACATAAGTAGCATTTGCTCCATCCCAAACCCAAATAGTTTTATCAATAATATCAGCAACGCTACCAGCACCTCCACCGTATGCTTCTAGTAGCATTTGACTATTTAAATAGGAAGTGTATGGATTACCAATAAAATTAAATGCAGTACCAGCACCAACTGATACATTAGTAGATACTGTAGATGTATTTAAATTACCTATAAATTCTACAAACCCAGCGCTAGATCTTTGAACAATATAACCTTTACCAGAAGTAAGGTCTCCCGTACTTGCGGCGTTGGTATAAGCCCATCTTAAGTTTACATCTGTTTGGGTATTATCATAAGGAGCTAAGCCCTTTTTTGTTGCTCCTGTATTATCTAGAATAGGATTTCTAAATAGAAAACTTTCTATTCTTTCATTATTAAATGGAGAAGCTAATGAAAACCAATTTCCTGAGCCTGGCAAAAATCTTCGATACATAATTTCTCCGCTAAACGTAGCTCCATTATTTACAATTAGAGAAGTTTGATTTTGCATTACAATGTTTCTAACATTTACAGAACCGCTAGTAACAGTAGGATAATTTGTAGATGCTGTACCTTCATTTATTAAAACAGAATTGTTGGCAGATGGTACAACTCCGCCAACCCAGTTTGCTGGCGTATTCCAATCGTTTGTGGTCGCTGAATTATTCCATGTAATTACTTCAGAAATACACTGGTTGTTTACAAAACTTAAGGTTTTATCTACCCCAGGAATAACATTAGTTTTATAATTAGAAGCTTCTTTTTCTAAAAGAGAACAACTAAGAGAGTTGATATCAGAAACCCAACTAAATCCACCTCCAAAACCAGTGGATCCAGTATCTGCTTGTGCTAGTCTAAACAATAACCTACCTGCATTACTTACCGTTAATGTGCCTGTATAAATACCATCATCATCTACATCTGTTAAAGCAACTAAAGTTCCGTTAAAACCAGTTGTACCAGGAAGCTGTCCTCCAATTTTAAATTCTTTTCCTGCAGGAGGATCTGTTGCACCAAAATCAACTTGAAAAGTAATGTCTGTTTGTGCAAAACCTAAAAGAGAACTAAAAAAAAGTAATATTGTTGTTAATTTGTAATTTTTGCTCATAGTTTCTAATGTTTATTATTAATTTACTGAGTTGTCTGTTAAACAATCATTTAGTTTAAATGTTATTGTTTTGTTTTTTCCTGCTTCAATATTTATCTTATGATTTTCGCCTTCGATATAGTTTTCTTTACATTTTTTACCTTTTGTGGAAGATATCCAATCTCCATCCCAGTTTCCACCAGAATTCCCTTGATAAACTCTAAAAAGTAATTTTCCCTGTTTAAGTGCTTTTGCTGTGCCTTCATAAATACCGTCTTTATCATCATCTTGTAAAACAATTATATTCCCTTTCCATCCTAGTCCTGCCTCATTACCTCCTATTCTAATTTCTTTGTCTTTTTCTGGGTATTTCGTTCCCTTTAGATCTACTTTAAAAGTGACATCCGCAACAGGAAGTGGAGTTAAACATCTTCCTGCTTTAAAACTTAAAGTAATATCTCCATCTATATTTATTTTGTAGTTAGCACCATCAAATTCACTATTTAAGCATCCTTCGGGTTTTATAGGAGTTCCCCAAGAATTACTATTAGGTTCTCCTTCTCTTATTTGAAATAATAGGTTTCCCTTTGGGGCTCTAATTACAGTACCTGTATAAATTCCATCATTATCTAAATCTGATAATTTTAAAAAGTTTCCATTCCAACCACTATTTTCAGATTTAGCGGCAACCCTTAAAATATGTTGTTTACTAGTTGGGTATTTAGAATCTGTAAAGTCTACTTTAAAAGTTAGGTCTTGTGCATAAGCACATGTAATACTTAAACATAAAATAAGAATTGTGTATTTGGTTTTTTTTGCCATATTATTAATTTTAGTTTGTAATTATTTAATTTCTATCCCACCAGACTCTATTTGTCCAGTCATCTCCCCCCATAGCATCAACAGCTTTAGATAAATTATTTTCATTGAATAAGTATTCACTTTGTGGATACTCAAAACGACGAGGAATAACTCCTGGATTACTAGATATTGGGAAATTTGTAGGAGTTAAAACAGGAAAACCACTTCTTCTCCAATTAGAGTACGCTTCTATTACATCTAAGAAAAGAAGTACCCATTTCTGAGAGTTTATAATTTCTATTTCTTTACCTTCAATTAATGGGTTTGCATTAATAAAGCTTGATGTATTAAAATTACTTATACTACCTACGTTTGGATACAATTCCATTTGATTTACACCTGCTCTTAATGCATTATCGTAATGTAAAGTTGCACTTTCACCTACCCAACCTCTAACTGCAGCTTCTGCAACTAAAAACTCACTCTCTGCGTAGGTAAAAAGTAACATTGGGGCTTCTTTATTATTTATAAATTTACTTACTGCAGCTAAATCTGTAGCACCACCTAATATTATTCTTTCCCCTGTTCTTGAGTCTGTATATTCTTTATCTGTTGCAAAATCAAACCAAAATGCTCCTGGAGGTAAACCCTGAATGCCGGAAAACCTAGTTACATCTGTAACATCAAACCAATCGTAAGCTCGTCCATAGATGTCTAATCTAGGATCTTGATTGGTTTTCATATAATCTACTAATGTTGTAGTAAGTTTATTACCAGCAGCCCTAATATTTTGTTGAAAAGCGTTTGATAGTGGGTTTGCTCTTTGGTCATTTAAAGGAAAATTACCATATCTCATCAAACAGATATCATCATTAGAAGTCATAACTCCCGCTTCAAAAGCAGCTTTGGCCTCTATTTCAGCTTTTGTTGGATTAGCTTCAGATAGTCTTATAGCCAAACGTAATCGCAAAGAATTAGCAAATCTTTTCCACTTTTCTATATCTCCATCATAATAAAAGTCGCCAGTTATTGGAGGATTTTCTGTAGTAAAATCGTTTACAGCTTGAGTCAATTCTATAAAAAAATCATTATAAATATCTTCTTGTTTATCGTAAACTGGATTTAGCACATCTCCATAAAATGCTCTAGCTCCATCAAAATAAGGAATATCTCCGTATAAATCTGTAAGCTTTGAAAATTGATAAACTTTTAAAATCCTACCAATTGCATTTAAATTTATTTGAGTAGGATTATTTTCAGTACGTTCTACCATATCTACCAAATTCTTTAGAGCACTCGTATAATAATACCCCCAGTAAGAATCTGACCAGTCATTTCTTTTAATATATTGACTACCAAAGTGGGTAGCCCAAGCTCCGTTCATCTGTTGAATAAAAGGTCTAATAAGGTACAAGTCTACAACTTCAGAAATTCCACCATTACCAGCCAATTCTAATTCAACTTTAGAAAGTTGAAGGTTTGGGTCTAAATTATTAGATTGTGTAGGGTCTATGTTTATTTCTTCAAAACCTTTTTCGCACCTTAAAAAAGAAGTTAATAATAACGTTAGGATAAAAATTCTGTAAATATTTTTCATACTGTTAATTATTAAAATTTAATGTTTGCACTCATTCCCCAATAAAAACGTTGTGGTAATGATCCATACTCAAAACCTTGTCCATTTCCGTTATTATAATTAGATTCTGGGTCTACGTTAGGAACATTATTATATATATTCCATACATTTTGAGCATTTAAAGAAAGTGACGCTCCAGTAAGTTTAAATTTACCTGTTACATTTTGTGGAAAGCGGTAAGTGATATTTATGTTTCTTAGCTTTACGTAGCTAGCGTCGTAAATAAAGGGTTCTGGTGTGGCATTATATAAGCTTTCCCAATACAATTGTGGATTTACAAACTTTGTATTTTCTTCATAAACTGGATTTTCTTCTGTACCAGTATTTACAACACCTTTTCCTACAAAACCACCTGTGCCAGCATACCACTCTTCTCTTCCTTCTAAAGTATTAATATGAATACCCCGTAAGTGAGCATTAGAATTGGTCATAGAAAATAAATCTGCACCAACTTTTACATCTATTAAGAAATTAAAAGACCAGTTTTTGTAAGAAAACTGATTGTACAATCCACCAAACCAATCGTGTATTCCTTGTCCTAAAACCTCTACGTTATCGGAAACTAACGGAAAACCATTTTCATTATGTATTACATTTCCATCCGTATCTTTTACTAAAGTTCTTCCTAAAATAGCTCCATAAGTACCACCTTCTTGAGATGCTACTAAAGCACCTGCCCAACGTGCTTCTGCTAAAATTTGAGTAGGAGAATTAGGGTGTAATGCAATGACTTTATTATCATTTGCTGTAAAGTTTACATTTATGTTCCAATTTAAACCTTTAGGACTTTTTAATATATCTGTACCCAAACTTAATTCTAACCCACTATTTTGAATATGACCAGCATTATCTACTACACCAAAATAACCAGCAGAGTTAGGTACTGCAATGTTTAAAATTTGATCAAACGTATTTTGTACATAATAAGTAGCATCTAAGCTAATCCTATTTTTTATTAATTTAAATTCTAAACCAGCTTCGAACCCTTTGGTTCTAGTTGGTTTTAAATTAGGGTTTGGTCTAAAGTTTTGTGCGATGCCACCTAGAGAATTTCCTAAATGTGTAAATGGTTGTAAGTTATAAGTCTGGTTAAGTTGATAAGCACCAGTATCTCCACCAACCTCTGAATAAGAAAGTCTTAATTTTCCGTAATTAAAGAATTCTGATTTTAGGTTTAAAGCGTCAGAAAAAATAAAACTGGAATTAATTGAATAATATAGGTAAGAATTATTATCATCTGGTAATGTAGAAGACCAATCGTTTCTTAAAGTTAAATCTAAATGAACTTTTTCGTCATAAGAAAAATGAGCTAAACCAAATAGTCCGTTTACCTTTTTTCTAGGATTTAATAATGATATAAAATTATCTCTATAGTTGGTAATTGCTTTTAAACCTGGTTCTAATATTACTTGATTAGCACCACTATTTTCTAATATTTTCCACGAGTTAGTTCTGGCATTTCCTCCCGCAGAAAGAAGAATAAAAAGTTTTCGATCTAAAAATCTACGGCTATATCTTGCCATAAAGTCTAAGTTGGTTTCTTGAACAGTAGAATTTCTCTCTATCATTCTTCCTTCTGGTATAAAAGGGGTTCCCCATCTTAAAAATTCAGAAAAATTAAAGTTATAATAGTCTGTACCCACAGAAGCTTGAACTCTAAAATAATCTGAGAATTGATATTTAAACGATAAAAAACCTAAAATTCTGTTTTTTGTACTTTCGTTACTTGTTTCATTTATACTCCAATAAGGGTTTATTCTAAATTGATCTCCGTTCCACTCTCTATAATTATTATCCTCGTCTTTATAGTTTTGTAACCAAGCTTGATCTAAATTTGGCGCTAAAGAAAACAAAGACAAACCAACATTATTTGGTAAATCACCAAGTGCAGGTCTATTTCCTACTATTTCGTTTATATATGTAACCTTAGTGTCTACTTCAGCCTTTTTACCTAGTTTAGTCATTGCTCTAATAGAAAACGTCTTGCGATCTAAGGTAGAATTTGGTACAATATCATCTACCAACCTATTTCCTAAAGAAAGTCTAATATTTCTTTTTTCATTACCTGAAGAAACTACCAAATCATTAGTTCTACTAACTCCAGTATTAAAAAAGCTTTGTATATTATTTGGTACAAAATCATAAGCTCTTCTAGAATCATCAAAAATTTGAATACTATCTCCTTGCCCTAATAAACCACCCCAAGAAGAAATAGATGTTGCAGAAGACACTTGAAAAGAAGTTGGAATTTCGCCATCAATACCCTGACCATATTTATTTTGAAAACTATCATAATATCTACTTATAGTAATAAAATCTATAGCACTATTCAATTCTACACTAAAACCTTTTACTCCTTTTCCAGATTTTGTTGTTATTAAAATTACCCCATTGGTTGCTCTAGAACCATATAATGCAGTTGAAGATGGTCCTTTTAAAATTGAAACACTTTCTATATCGTTTGGATTTATACTACTAATCCCATCCCCTAAATCATACCCTCCATTTCTACCTGCAGAACCTAAAGATGAATTATCTAAGGGAATACCATCTACAATATATAGAGGTTGGTTATTTCCTCCTATTTCTGCATTTCCCCTAATTAAAACTCTTGAAGATCCAGAAACACCTGTATTACCTGAACTTACAGAAACCCCAGCAACCATACCTGACAAAGAATTTACAAAACTATTATCTGTAGTTTGCGCTAAATCTTCTCCTTTAACTTCTGTTATTGAGTAACCTAGTGCCTTTTTTTCTCTTTTAATACCTAATGCAGTAACAACTACCTCTTTAAGTTCTTCTACATTTTCAAGTAGCGTAATATTTATTTCTGCTCTATTTTTTATTGGAAGTTTTACTGTTTTAAAACCAATATTTGAAACAATTAAAGTATCTACGGGATTTTTAACTTTAAGAGAATATTTTCCATCAAAATCTGTTGAGACTCCAATAGTAGTTCCCTTTTCTAGTATACTGACTCCTGGTAAAGGATTACCATAATTATCTTTAACAATACCATCTACCCTAAAATTACTAATTAAGTTTTTAGTATTTTTTTTAAATACGGAAACCTGTTCCTCATTTATCGTATACTTTAAATCAGTGTTAAAAAAGGCTTGGTTTAAAATTTCTGAAATAGAGGCATCTACTAAATTTGTTGATACTCTTAAATTATTTTTAAGAATTTCATCTTTATAAAAAAATATATATGGACTTTGATTTTGTACTTCACTAAAAAACTCTTCAATAGAAATACTATTTACTTTTAGAGTAATTTTTACTTGAGCATAAGATTTATTTGAGCTAAAGAAAATTAACAATAGGAAAAGAGAGAAAAAAATAAATTTCATATTGTAGTCAGAAAATGTTTTTTTTAATAAAATTTTATTCATAAAAATTGTTAGTTGATTGATTATTTTTTCTCATAAGCAGTTTTACTTACTAATTATCAGTTTTTTATCAGTTAGCTTATATTCAAATCCAGTAGCCTCTTTTATCGTGTTTAGTACTTTTTTTACATCACCTTTAATATTTAGCTTTCCTGAAAAAGACTCTTCTGCTAAATTTTTATTAGTTATAATTACTTGTAAATTATAATGTCTAGATATTTTTTTCATAACTCTACTTAACGGATCTCTCTTAAAGATTAACACATCTTCTCTCCAAGAAAAATATTTTTCTACATTAACTTTTTCTATGTTAAAAGAATTTTTGCTTCTACTGTAAACAGACTGGGTTCCAGGTAAAATAATGCTACTTTCGGTTGAATTAAAAAATGAATTTTCTTTATAGTCAACCTTAATTTTACCTTCTTTTAAAGTCGTCCTTATACTATTTTCTTCTGGATAGTTAGAAACATTAAAAATTGTCCCAAGAACAGTTATGTTGTGGTTATTAGATTTGACTGTAAAAGGTCTTTTTTTATCGTGAGTTACATCAAAAATAGCCTCTCCTTCTAGATATACGTCTCTTTTGTTAGAAGTAAAAGAATTAGGATAAGTTAATTTAGATCCAGAATTCAACCATACTTTACTACCGTCTGACAGAGTTACTGTTGACTTTTTTCCGTAAGGAACTATTAAGGTACTATAGTTTAATGCAGCAGACTCTTTATTTTTTAAAGTAACCGACTCTATATCATTTATGAATAATTCATTTCCATTTTTAGAGTGAGTTATTGTAGATTTTTTTTCTTTAATAGTTATAATCCTATCATTTAAAGCAATTGAGGTATTTTTAATTAAAGAAAAATCTTGGCTGTCTTTTTGTGCATACTTTTTAACTTCTGAACTATTTATTTTAGCATTATTAAATGTTCTTATTGAAAAAAGTAAGACTACAGATGCTGCTGCTGCAACAGCTCCATACTTAATAATATTGTTTTTTAACTTATATTTAAAAATAGAATTATCAATTTTTCTCTTTAAATCGTGTTTTTCTTTTGATGATATATAGGAGAAACTAATATTGTTAAATTCTTTACTATCCATTATAAACTATACTTATTTTATTTTTATAAAATGCATTTTTAACTGCCTTCTATAATAATAAGTAGATGAAGTATGTTATATAGACAAAAAAATCTTTTTTTTTTTAAAAAAAAGATTTTATAAGTAGAATAGAAATGGCTAAATTTTTACGTAACTCTTTTATAGCTCTATAAATTAATGTTCTTGAAGTTTGGACAGTAATACCCATTATTTCTGCAATTTCTTCATAGTTTTTGCCCTGAGTAAATCTTAAAGCCATGGCTTTTCTTTGTGTTTTACTTAACAAAGAAAGTGCATTAGCAACTTTTAAGGCACGCTCTTTAGACATTTCTTTTTTTATGATATCATCTTCAATAGATTCACTATAATCAGTATTTATTTTTCTTTCTTCAATTATATTTCTTTCTAAACTAATTACCTTTTTATCATTCTTTTTTATAATTTTATTTTTTAATGATCTTAATAAATAAAATTTTACATTACTAGTTTCAGAAAGGTTTTTTCTGTATTTGTATAAATCTAAAAACAAATCGTGTATTGCATCTTTGACATGATTTCTGTCATTAGTAATTTGTTTACCATAAGAAAACAATATATCTATGTATAAGTCATAAAGGTTACCAAGTGCCTTTTCATCTCCTGACCTTAACTTATTCCAAATCTCTATTTCGTTTTCCTTTACACTCAAAGTTTATTTAGTTTAAAAAAATTTATTCTACAAAAAAGTGTAAAACTATATTTTTATTTTCTATAATAAAAACAATTAAAAAAGACACCTTGTATTTATATTAATAATTTAAAATGATTTTTTTATGAGAAAGTATTTTTTATTATCAAAAAAGCTACAAAAACAAAAAACAATATTTTTCAAATAGCTAACATTATTTTAGTTATAATTTCTAATAATAAAACTATTGGAACATCTTGTTAAATTGATAATTTTATTAAATAAATTTAGTACTTTTTCTATATAATGACACTATTTATTGAAAAATAACTAAAAAAACAGTTAAAAATTTAAATTTATTTTTGAATAAACAAAGAAGATTTAATGCTCAAAAGCACTCCCTACGCCACTAGGAATTCTAATATTTTCTACTATTTCTTGTACTTCTTTTGGTGGCTTTT
>CAYPHE010000019.1:0-19634 GCA_964410075.1 uncultured Polaribacter sp. | reverse complement strand
TTTGTGCCATTACTCACGATAAAAACGGACAATTATTAAATACAAACGCAGATACTATAACAAGTCAAATTGCTATTGGTATGAGTAAAATTTATGAAACATCTATTTATTACTGTTTTGAATTAAATGGTGTTTTGCAAGATATTAAAGATAAAAATTCAGTTATAAAAAGCATCAATGCCTCAACTTACAAAGAGTTACTTGCTGATGGAATTATTGCAGATGGTATGATTCCTAAAATAGATAACTGCTTTGATGCATTGTATAACGGGGTACAAAAGGTTCATATAGGTAATACATCTATGTTGACTAAAGAAAATGATAATTTTACAACCTTAACGTTATAAAATGACCATAGAAAAACTAACAAAAAAAGCAATTGCACTTTTAAAAAGTTTAATTGAAACACAATCTTTTTCATCCGAAGAAGAAAAAACTGCAGCTTTAATTGAAGCTTGGTTTCATGAATTTGGTATTCCGTTTAAAAGAACAAAAAACAATATTTGGGCAACAAATAAACATTTTACAGAAGGTAAACCAAATTTGTTATTAAATTCTCATCATGATACTGTAAAACCAAACTCAGCTTATACAAATGATCCTTTTAAAGCTATCGTAAAAGAGGGTAAATTATATGGTTTAGGTAGCAATGATGCTGGTGGATGTTTGGTATCTTTAATAGCAACATTTACGCATTTTTACGATCAAGAAAATTTAAAATACAATTTGGTAATTGTAGCTTCTGCTGAAGAAGAAAGCAGTGGAGCTAATGGGTTAAATAGTATGTTGGCTATTATTCCACACATAGATGTGGCAATTGTTGGAGAACCCACTTTAATGAATTTAGCAATTGCCGAAAAAGGTTTGGTGGTTTTTGATGCAATGGTAGCAGGAACTCCAAGTCATGCAGCGCATCCAAATGACAACAATTCAATTTATAATACTATTGAAGTTTTACAGTGGTTTAAAGATTTTAAGTTTGAAAAAAGTTCGGTTGCCTTAGGTGATGTAAAATTAACAGTAACTCAAATAAATGCTGGTTCGCAGCATAATGTTGTGCCCGCTCATGTAGATTTGGTTATTGATGTTCGTGTAAATGATGCCTATACTAACCAAGAAATTGCTACTATTTTACAGGATAAATCACCTTGTACTAAAATAACTCCGAGAAGTTTACGTTTAAATTCGTCTTCTATTAACCCTAATCATGATTTGGTAAAAGCAGGAATTGCAATGGGTAGAAAAACATATGGTTCACCAACTTTATCTGACCAAGCTTGTTTAACTTGTCAATCATTAAAATTAGGCCCTGGAGATAGCACACGTTCACATTCTGCAGACGAATTTATTTATATTGCAGAAATTGAGGAAGGGATACAAATTTACATTGACCTCTTAAATAGAGTAATTATATAATAGTTGCTGGTTTAAAGTTATTGGTTGTTGACATAAATCTCTTCAGCTAAAACTAAAAACCAAAAACCAAAAACTAAGAAAAAACATGAAACTTTGGGATAAAGGATTTTCAATAGATAAAAAGATAGAAAACTTTACAGTAGGTAACGATAGAGAAATAGATTTACACATTGCTAAATACGATGTAAAAGCTTCTTTAGCACACGCTATTATGCTAGAGTCTATTGGCATTTTATCAAAAGAAGAATTGGAAGACTTAAAAAAAGGGTTAGCTGCACTTGCTACTTCTATTGAAAATGGTTCTTTTGTTATTGAAGATAATTTTGAGGATGTACATTCTAAAATTGAATGGGAACTGACTAAAAATTATGGAGAAGTAGGTAAAAAAATTCATACGGCACGTTCTAGAAACGATCAGGTTTTAGTAGCGTTGCAATTGTATTACAAAGAAAATTTAACTGTTGTTACTAGTAAAGTAAAAACATTATTTGATACATTACTAAATCTTGCAGAAACTCATAAAGACAGCTTATTACCAGGTTATACGCATTTGCAAGTAGCTATGCCTTCTTCATTTGGACTATGGTTTTCTGCTTATGCAGAATTGCTAATAGACGATGTACATGTATTAAAAGCAGTTCATAAAATAGTAGATCAAAATCCGTTAGGTTCTGCGGCCGGTTACGGAAGCTCCTTTCCTATTGATAGAGAAATTACTACCAAAGAAATGGAATTTGCTACCTTAAAATACAATGTTGTTGCTGCGCAATTAAGTAGAGGAAAAAGTGAACGCGCCATAGCTGCTGCATTGGGTGGATTATCCAATACTTTGGCAAGATTTGCAATGGATGTTTGTTTGTATATGAGTCAAAATTTTGGATTTATTACTTTTCCAGATGAATTGACAACTGGAAGTAGCATTATGCCTCATAAGAAAAACCCAGATGTGTTTGAATTGATTCGTGGAAAATCGAATAAAATTCAGGCTTTGTATTCGGAAATGTTATTAATAACGAACAATTTGCCTTCTGGATACCATAGAGATTTTCAGTTGTTAAAAGAAAATGTAATCAATGCTTTTGAAGATATAAAAGACATTTTAGATATTTTCAACTATTCCATTCAGCAAATTATCGTAAAGGATATTGATTTGAATGACGAAAAATATCAATATTTATTTACGGTAGATAGCATTAACAATTTGGTAGTTGAAGGAATGTCTTTTAGAGAAGCTTACCAAAAAATTGGAGGACAAGTTCAAGATGGAACTTATACACCAGACTTAGGAAAACAACATTCTCATATTGGAAGTATTCACAATTTAAGTTTAGATAAAATTAGAGCAAAATTTACTGAGTAGTTTATAACAATATTTATTTCTATAAAACCAGCTCTTTTTTACTAGTAAAAAAGAGCTGGTTTTTTTATCAGTTAAAAAATAAGCAATTTTAAAAAAAATTCTACCACTAATTTGTACTTATTGACTTACACAAAATTTAGATAAAATTTTATGGTTTTGATAAAATAGACCAACTAAAAAAATGAACCTAAAAATAATTAACTCTGTTTTGATAGGTGAAAAATAAATTTGTAACTTTTTCAAAAGTAAACGTTATTATGAGAACTACTTTCAAACTTTTAACCTTAACATTTATAGTATTTTTTTCACTATTTGTAAGCTGTGGAGATAAAAAAAATAATACTCCAAAAGCCATTTATACTGTTAGCGCAATTACCAATAAGGAATATGAAATAGAGGGAGTTGATTTTCCTAAAGCCGAAAATCCTACATTAACTTTAAAACGTGGAGAAACCTATAAATTTATAATAAAAGCTTATAGACATCCTTTTTACATAAAGACAGAAAAAACTCCAGGCAAAGCATCTACATACGATAAAGGAGTTACTAATAATGGAGCAACTAATGATACAGAACTTTTATTTTCTGTTCCAATGGACGCGCCAGACGTATTATATTATGTTTGTAGATATCATAAAATGATGTCTGGAGAATTAAAAATTATAGATTAAATAGTCTTCTAAATATTGCCTTTATAAATTTACCAGAAGGCATGGTGGACATAATTTTTAAATCTTCTGCAAAAGAAGTTTCTTCGTCTAAAAACTTAAATATTTTTCCGGTATTGTTTCTTTTAAATAAACGAGCAAATAAATTTGCTCCCAAATGATTTTCTTTTTCTAATATATCTAACAGTAATAAATCGTAAAACCAATGTTTGTTTTTCTTTTGAAATTGTGCAAACGATTTTTCTTTCTTTATAAAACCTGTTACAAGATCTACATTTTTAAGGATATTTTTAAACGTAAAACCTGTA
This sequence comes from uncultured Polaribacter sp., assembly GCA_964410075.1. Lineage (GTDB taxonomy): Bacteria > Bacteroidota > Bacteroidia > Flavobacteriales > Flavobacteriaceae > Polaribacter. The sequence continues at coordinate 15,882 of CAYPHE010000019.1, read as the reverse complement.
CTTGCCCTAGACCAACCACCTGCAGTACCAATGTGTAAAATATTTTTTGAATTGCTTTTCCAAAAAGGAAAACTAGACATAGGAATAACCCCTGTTTCTTTTTCTTCAATAATGTAGTCTTTTATATTTCTTTCTTCTAAATAAGTTTTAATTGCTTTTTCGTAAGTCTTTTTTTCTAATAATTCTTTAGAAAATAAAGTGTATTCAAACAAAGCGTAGTTCTTTGAAAATGGTAAAACATACATAAATCGTGTATTTCCTTTTTGGGGAACTGTAAAATCCATAAAAGTTGCAGTACTATCATCAAAACAATCTATCTTGGTTTTTATAAACCAGCCTACAAAATGCTGTGCTAATGCAGGATATTTCTGATTGGTTTTATAGCTATCATCTAATAAAATACTATTGATAACTCTATTTCCAATAAAAGCTTCTGAATCTGATACTACTTTTACAGAATCTTTTTCTTCAATAATTTTTTCAACTTTAGCTTGAATGAATTCAATGTTATTTTTCGCATCAATCGTTTCCCAAAGTTGTTTGTAAAAACCACTACTTCTTATCATTTTATATTGATAAGGAAGAATAGTTATTTTCTCTGAATGAAATTTACTATCAAACAAAATACAATCCCATTGTTTGTCAACTAAATGTTGCCACTTGCCTGCTTTATTCTCCCAAAAACACCAAGTTCTATCATTATCAATTTTCTTTTCTTTATCTAAAATTAATATTGATTTGTCATCAAAAAAAGCGTCACTAGCCATTTTATAAGCCAGCAACAAGCCAGAGGCTCCACTTCCTGTTATGATGTAATCGTATGTTTTCATACTAAATAAATAGAAAAACAGCAAAAAACAATGTTATTGCTATAAAAATATGAACAGATATTTTTGTGTTGGTTTTAATGTTAAACTGATGGTACAATAGATGTGCTATAAAGGAAATTATAAACCAAGCAACATAATTTTTTAAAGGTACTACTGTATTTTTAAACTCCCAAAAATCAAATCTGGGTGCTGAAACTTCTATAACAACATCTAAAGCAGTCATTAAAAAAGCTCCGATAATTGCAACTACAAAAATGTTTTTATGTACTAGTTTTGCTATATCTGCTGTTATTATGGTTAACACTCCCCAGTTGATACAAATCATTATAGGAACACCTCCTATTTTAGTTCCTAAATTTTCTCCGTATAAGTATTCTCCGAAAAACCATCCGTAGTTGGTGCCTAAAAATTCAGTAATAAACCCAATAAAAAATGGAATTGAAAATGCTAAGAAAAATTTATAGGAAAGCTGTTTTATATTGAATAAAATCAACACAAAATATAAGAATAAATTCAAGTAGGTTAATTGTAAAAACCAGTCTTGATAACTTGATGAAATACCTATAATACCAGAAATAGTAAATAGCCAAATTGTAAATATTGATATGTATAATTTGTATTTCACTATCATTATTTCTTGGTAATTAAATCTGCAACAATTTTCCCAGACAATAAACAAAGTGGAATTCCGCCACCAGGATGCACGCTACCTCCACAAAAGTATAAGTTCTTTATTTTTTGACTAAAATTAGGATGTCTTAAAAAAGCTGCATATTTATTATTGCTAGAAGCACCATACAAGGCTCCTTGATAAGATTGCGTATTTGCTTCAATCTTTCTTGGATCTAAAATAGATTCGTAAATAATTAAAGGTTCAATATCCTTTTTTAAAATTCTACTTATTTTTTTTATGATATTCTGTTTGGTTCTTTTTATAATTTCATCCCAATCTTGACCTGTATTGCTTGGCACATTAACCATTACAAACCAATTTTCATGGTTAGTAGGTGCGTCAGATTTTTCTTCTTTAGAAGTTATATTTAGGTAAACTGTAGGATCATTTGAAACTGTATTTTTATTAAAAACAGCATCAAATTCAGCCTTATAATCTTCTGAAAACAGGATATTATGTAAATCTAACTCAGAAAACTCACCTGCAATACCCCAATAAAAAATTAATGCCGAACTAGATCTTGGTTGAGACAGCGTCTTTTCAGGAGCTTTTTGCTTTTTCAAAAGCCTTCTATAAGTAGGCACAACATCTGCATTTGAAATTACGTATGTTGCATAATGTACTTCATTTTGTGTTGTTATTCCTTTTGCTTTTCCTTTTTCAACAACAATATCTTTAACCAATGTGTTAAACTCAAATTTAACTCCTAAATCTAAAGCCAATTGGTACAAACTTTTGGTAATTTCATGCATTCCTCCTTTTGGAAAATAAGTACCATAATGTTGTTCCAAATGAGGAATCATAGACATAATTCCAGGTGTTTTATAAGGTGATGAACCATTGTAAGTAGCAAACCTATTAAAAAGCTGTACTAACTTAGCATCTTTAAATTTGCTAGAATTGTATTCGTGTAAACTTTGGTTGATGTTTAATTTTTGAATTTGTAAAATTGCTTTTACAGTATCTACAGAAAGAAATGTACTTAGTTTGTGTAACGATTTTTCTAAAAACAAGGAAGCTGTCAAATCGTATTTTTTTTTACTTTCTTTAAAGTAATTTAAAATAGTTTCTTCTTTAACATTAAATGACTGAGTAGCATTTTTTGCAAAATCTTTGGGTTTGGATTTTGCAGAGAAACGAGTTTCATCCTCATAAAAATAATTGCAGATGGTGTCTTTTTTATAATAAGAAAAATAGTCGTTTATGTTTTTACCTGATGAGGCAAATACATCTTCTAAAAATTGAGGCATGGTAAATAAAGATGGCCCCATATCAAAACGAAAACCATTTTCTTTAAATGCAGTAAGTTTGCCTCCGAAATAAGAATTGGCTTCAAAAACAGTTACACTAAATCCTTTTGCTCGTAGACGAATTGCTGTTGCTAAACCTGCAATTCCTGCTCCAATAACAATAGCTTTTTGTTTTTTTCTTCTCTTTTTCTTCATCAAATCAAATATAACTTAGTTTTGACTGACTACTAAGAAACTTTTGGTTTTTTAAAATATTTAAAAGGTACAAACAGCATTCCAAAACACTCGCTGTCTTCTTTTCCCATATTTTTATGGTGAATTTTATGAGCTTTTCTTAACCCTAGTAAATACCTGTTTTTAGTATGCTTAAACCATTTAAATCTTTGGTGGATTAATACATCATGTACTAAAAAATAAGCAAGTCCGTAAAATAAAATTCCTATTCCAAAAGCTGCCAAAGCATAATTACCACTTCCTAAACCAAAATACATAGACAATGAGCTTGGGAGAGCAAAAATGACAAAAAACAAGTCGTTTTTCTCAAAAACATGAGGGTACCCAGGTTCATGATGATCTTCGTGTAAAAACCAACCAAACCCGTGCATTACGTACTTATGTGTTAACCAAGTAATGCCTTCCATAGTTGCAAAAGTGGCTAATGTAATAAGTAAGTATATCATATTAGATTTAGTTTGTATTTTACGTAACTTCTTGCCAACAAATTTATTTTCATTGGATCAGAAATCCTAATTCTGGTGTCCATTATTTTTTCTGAAGGAACACTTTTCAACTTTTTTAGTAGTCTTCTATAATATCTATACGCCATATAAACTCCAAACTTAGCTTCAACAGGTAATTTTAAAATTCCGTTAAAATAAGCAAAGTCAAAATCGTCTTCTATTTCTTTTATGATGGCTTGTTTTGAAGTGGCATCTAAATGCCCCAAATCGATATTTGGGAAATAAGAGCGATTTAATACTTCAAAATCATCTTTTAAATCTCGTAAAAAATTAACCTTTTGAAAAGCAGATCCCAAACGCATTGCTGGTTCTTTTAACTCTTCATAACGAGCGTCATCTCCATTAACAAAAACTTTTAAACACATTAAACCAACCACATCTGCAGAGCCGTATATATAATCTTTATACTCTTGTATAGTTTCGTATTCGTTTTTGTGTAAATCTGCCTTCATACTTTTTAGAAAAGCAGCAACCATATCATCTGTTATTTTGTATTTGTTTACTGTTTTCTGAAAAGAATTTAAAATTGGATTCAAACTAATTCCTTGATGTTTTGCAGTGTAATAATCTTCTTCAAATTTGTTTAACAATTGTTCTTTGTCGTAATCGTGAAACGTATCTACAATTTCATCGGCAAAACGAACAAAACCATAAATATTATAAATATCTTCTCTTATTGTTGGCGATAACATATTTACTGCCATAGAAAATGAAGTGCTATACTTTTTAGTTACCAATTTACTGCAACTATTGGAAACATTATCAAATAAATCTTTCATAATATTAGGTGTTTTTAGTTATTAATTCTGCAGCAATTTTTCCTGAAATTAAAGATGGTGGTACCCCAGGACCAGGCACAGTTAACTGACCTGTGAAATATAAATTATTTACTTTGCTACTTTTTATTTTTGGTCTTAAAAAGGCGGTTTGTAATAGCGTATTTGCCATTCCGTAAGCGTTGCCTTTGTAAGAATTGTATTCTTTAACGAAGTCTTTTACACAAAAAGATTTCTTAAAGATAACGTTTTCTTTTACTTTTTGTTTGGTTAATTGTTCAAATCGATCTATTATTTTATTAAAATAATTTTCTCTTAACTCTTCTGTGTCTTTAATTCCTGGTGCTATCGGAATTAAAAAAAAACCACATTCCTTGCCTTCTGGTGCAGATGTTTTATCTGTTATAGACGTAAAATTTGCATAAAACAATGGATTTGATGGCCATTGTGGTTCATCATAAATCTCTTCTGCATGTTTTTCGAAATCGCTATCAAAAAATAATGTATGGTGACTTACATTTTTTATTTTTTTATCAAAACCTACATAAAACAATAACGATGAAGGGGCAAACGTTTTTTTACTCCAATATTTTTCTGAGTATTGACGTAAACTTTCATCTAGCAATGTTTCTGTATGATGATAATCTGCTCCACTAAGCACTAAATTAGTAGTTATTTCCTCACCATTTACTCGCAATCCGGTAACATTTTTATCGTTATCGGTCTTAATCTTATCTACATTGGCATTAACCTCAAAATTTACTCCTAGTGTTTTTGCCAATTCTACCATACCTTCAACAACTTTGTACATTCCTCCTCTAGGATGCCATGTACCTAAACCAAAGTCTGCATAATTCATAAAATTATAAAATGCAGGAGTATCACTTGGTTTTGCTCCTAAAAATAATACTGGAAATTCTAAAATTTGAATTAGTTTTTTACTCTTAATATTTTTACGAACCGTTTTTGTTATGGTAGAAAAAAACTGAGAAACTCTAGCAACAGTTGTAGGTGTAACCAACTCTAAAGGGGAAATACCCGGTTTATACACTAGTTTTTTTATAGCTGTATCATAATTTGATTTGGCAGAATCTAAAAAGCTTTTTAAATGCTTTGCACTACCTTTTTCTTCCGCTTCAAAGGTTTTATAAATATCTTCTAAATTATCAGAAATTTTTATTGAAGAATTTTCACCAAAATAAACCTCATAACCAGGACTTAATTTATCTAAGATGTAATAATCTGAAGGTTTTTTTCCAAAATCTGCAAAAAACTTTTCAAATACGTCTGGCATCCAATACCAAGATGGTCCTATATCAAACGTAAAGCCGTCTTTTTTGTATTGTCTTGCTCTACCACCAAGAGTGTCGTTTTTCTCTAAAACGGTAACCTGATAGCCTGCTTTTGCTAAATAACATGATGCTGATAACGCAGAGAAGCCAGAACCAATAATATGTATTGTTTTTTGCATATTTATTTTTGTTAAACAAATATATCAAAATACTAAACAAAATGTTTTTAAGGTGGAAAAATTATAATTCTTTTAACACGTCTGTAACGTGATAATAAAATTTTAAATCAGAATTGTAGTCGTTGTCTTTTACCTTTTCTATTTTTCTTCCAATAGTAATAAACTCGTGAGATGTTCCTTCTAAAACCTTATCAATTTCATTAAAGTAATCTTCTAATTTATCATCGTAAGGCATTACTGTCATAGAAGTTACAAAACAGATATCTCTATCGTTTTCAAAAAAGTAATTTAAATTATTTAAAGGCAAACTTTGCCCTAAATAAATGGTATGATTTCCTCTTAAAACCAATTCGTAATTCAAATACATTAATCCCAACTCGTGTATTTCGTTTTCAGGAAGAAACAAAACATAAGTTTTATTAGAATTTACAATACTGTATTGTAATTTTTCTGTGTTTATTTGAATTTTTTGGGCAATTAAATTAGATACAAAATGCTCATGCGCTGGTAATAATGTATCAGTTTGCCATAACAAACCGATATGATTTAAAAAAGGGATAAAAACGTCTTTAAAAATTTCTCTAAATGTTTTCTTATGTAGTAGTTTGTTATAGGTGTTGTTAAACAACATTTTATCAAACTGAAACATTGCTAACTTAAAAGAATTTATAGCTTCATCATTTGTTGCTTGACTAAAAGCCAACTCTCTTGCTTTAAGAGTTAACTCATCGTTAGTCATTTTAGCTATTTTAGATATTTTATAATCGTTTTTATTTAAAAGAACAATATTTAGTAATTTCTGTAAATTAGCATGAGAATAATATCTGATGTTTGTATCCGTTCTTTGTGGCACTAATAAATTGTACCTTTTTTCCCAAATACGAATCGTATGCGCTTTTATACCAGATACATTTTCTAGATCTTTTATTGTAAAATCTTGCTTAATATTGTTCAAGGCATTGTAAATTTAACTAAACAAATTTAGAGAAATTATATCTAAAAAAAGTTTATTTTAAATATTTTGTAACAATTTTCACATTTTAGACACATATAACAGTGATTAATCATTTAGAGTGAAGGAAAATTTAGAAAGAAATTTTTTGAACGATTTTGAAAAAAATCAAAATATAGTGCATAAGATTTGTAGATTATATACTACAAATCAGCAAGCTCATAAAGATTTGTTTCAAGAAATTACAGTACAACTTTGGAAAAATTACCCCAAGTTTAGGGGTGATGCCAAATTTAGTACTTGGATGTATAGAGTTGCTTTAAATACTGCTATCTCTTTATATAGAAAATCTACTAGAACTATTAAAACACAAGATTATTCTGAAGTTTCTTTTAAAATTAAAACAGAAGACTATGATGATACGGAAGAATTACAATTGGCATCTTTATACAAAGCCATACAGAAATTAAATGATATTGATAAAGCTTTAATTTTTTTGTATTTAGAGGATAAACCTTATAAGGAAATAGCAGAAACCTTAGGAATATCTGCTGTAAATGCAAGAGTGAAAATGAACAGAGCAAAAGAAAAATTGAAAGCAATACTAAACCCATATTAAAAAATGGATGCATTAGATAAATATAAAAAAGCGTGGAATAACCAAGAAAATAGTTTCAACAGAATATCTGAAAATGAAATTTATAAATTGGCACATTCTAAATCTTCCTCAATTGTAAAATGGATATTTATTATTGGTATTTTAGAATTTGTAATTTTAAATAGTGTATTTCTTTTTTTAGACTTTGATAAAGCCAACCAAGAATATGAAAAATTAGGAATGACGAAGTTTGTAAAATATTCAAATGTTTTTTCTTACATCGTTTTAATTTATTTTCTGGTACAGTTTTACTTAAACTATAGAGATATCGCTATTTTAGATTCTACAAAGTCTTTAATGCAAAAAATTATAAAAACCAGAAAGACTGTTAGAAATTATGTGCTATTTAACCTCTCTTTTTTACTATTTATTATTGTTGTAATGACCGTTTTAAGTATTCGTTTAAATACTAATGATTTTAATGAAAAACAATTATGGTTTTTTGGAATAGCCATGTTTTTTACAGCTCTAATTGCTATGGGCTTAGTTTGGCTGTTTTATCAACTCTTATATGGAATTTTACTAAAAAAACTAAAGAGAAACTACAAAGAATTGTCTAAATTAGACGCCTAAATTTTTATGGTTTGAAAAAGACTTTTTTTATTGTTTTAGCAATAATTTGTTGTTCTAAATTAAATGCTCAGCAAAAAAATTTTTCTTGGGACAATGTAAGTTATGGTGGCGGAATTACATTAGGTTTTGGAAGCGGAACCACAGTTGGACTTGCTCCAAACGCAGTGTATAATTTTGGCAACGGGCTATCTGCTGGTTTAGGAATTGGGTATTTATACTCAGAGTTTGATAATTTTTCTACATCTGCTTTTAACCTAAGTGTAATATCTTTTTATCAAACTCCATACGAATTTCAACTCTCTGCAGAATTTGAACAGTACTTTGCTACTCAAAAAAATAGTTTTGATGAGTTTTCTACAAATTTTCCTGCATTGCATTTAGGTATAGCTTACAATCTAGGGAAGTTTGCTGTTGGTATTCGTTACGACGTTTTATATAATGAAAATAAAAGTATTTTTGCTTCACCAATTTCGCCAATTGCAAGATTTTATTTCTAAAATTCTTTTAAAGTTTTTAATAAAACTTCGTGCATAGTATCCGTATAATCTAAATGAGTAACAATTCGTATTTTACCTTCTCCCATTGGGGTTAACAATATATTTTTTTCTTTCATTTTATTAATAAAGTAGTCTGCACCAACTTTTTCATCAACATAAAAAATAACTATGTTAGTTTCTACAGGTTCTACTTTGGTAACGTAAGGTAAAGAATGTAAAACAGTTTCTATTTCTTTTGCTTTTTTATGATCGTCTGCCAAACGGGTAACATTATTATCTAAGGCATAATTACATGCGGCTGCCAAAAAGCCAACCTGTCTCATACCTCCACCTAATAATTTTCGGTATCGTAATGCTTTTTTCATCATTAGCTTACTTCCTAACAAGATAGAGCCTACTGGAGCGCCTAATCCTTTAGAAAAACAAATAGAAATAGTATCAAATAGCTTTCCGTATTGTTGTGGAGTTTCTTTTTTAGCTATTAGTGCATTAAACAAGCGGGCACCATCTAGATGAAAACCTAAATTATTTTTAGTGGTAATTGCTTTTATTTTTTCTAATTCGTTAAAATCCCAACAAGCACCTCCACCTTTATTTGTTGTATTTTCTATAGCAACCAACTTTGTATAAGGCAAATAAATCTGTGGCTGTACAGCAGCCATTTCTTCTATTTGATTTGCAGTAAACATACCTCTATGACCATCTACAAGTTTACAGGTTACCCCAGAGTTAAATGCTACACCTCCACTTTCGTAATTATAAATATGTGCATATTTATCGCAAATAACCAAATCGCCTGGTTGCGTATGTAATTTTATAGCCGTTTGGTTTGCCATAGTTCCCGATGGAAAAAAAAGTGCAGCTTCCATATCAAATAATTTAGCTATTTTTTCTTGAAAAGCATTTACTGTAGGATCCATCTGAAACACGTCATCTCCTGTTTTAGCACTCATCATAGCATGTAACATTTCTTTTGTTGGCTTGGTTACTGTGTCAGAAATTAAATCAATTATCATCTTAATTATTTGTACTCTAAAATATAGTTTTTAAAGTATTACTCAAATAAAATATCTTTTTTTTAATTATTTAACTTGTTTATGTATGAGATAATTTTATTTTTGAGTTATTCATTTCTATAATTAACCACTATCTATGAATATTTTAAAATTGCTATTGATTCCCTTTTTCTTAACTTTCACATTAATTACAAATGCACAAACTAACGTTACTCAAACCCCTATTAAGGTTTTAACAAAATATAGTTTAGAAAATTATCCAGAAAAAGTTTATGTACATTCTGATAAAACTCATTACAACAATGAAGAAAATATTTGGTTTACTTTATATTTAGTTAATGGAGTTACTCACACAAAATCTAAGAAAAGTCTCTTAGGGTATGTAGAACTTTTAGATGAAAAAGACAGCCTTATCGATAGAAAGAAACTGTTTACAAACAGCTTAAGCGCTCCTGGGAATTTTAAATTATCTAAACGTTTAAAATCTGGAAATTACAAAATTAGAGCTTATACAAATTACATGAGAAATCAAAGTAGTGCTTATTTCTTTCAAAAAAAAATAACCATTTGGTCTTACAATGATGAATTTAAAGATAAAAAAACTGTAAAATTTGATACCATTTCTCAGAAAAGTTCAACTTTTAAACCTGATTTAAACTTCTATCCGCAGGGTGGCTATTTAGTTAGTGCTTTGGTTAATAAAGTTGCTATAAAACTAAAAGATAATATCTACGATACTATAAATACTAAAGGAATAATAACTGATGAAAATGGAACTGAAATAACCAGTTTTATTTCTACTAAATTTGGTTTAGGTGAGTTTTCAATTATTCCTGAAAAAGGAAAAAACTATTTTGCTACAATAACTCATAACGGTAATAAATTTCGTTATGAGTTACCAAAAGCCTTAGATAAGGGTTTTGTTTTAAACGTTGTTAACGCTAATGGAAAATTATATATATCACTAAATTCTAACACTACTAATGGATTACTTGGAAGTTCTTTGTTAATTCATGAAAGAGGACAATTAGTTTATAATAAAAAATTTGAAGAAGCTATCAATAAAAAAACGATACGCATTCCTACAAATCAACTTAACAATGGGGTTATTAATATTACACTATTTGACAGCAATTTACATCCTGTTTGCGAACGTTTGGTATTTGTGTATGAAGAGAGTAAAACTCCTAAAGTTTCTATTGAAAAAGAAAAAGACTATTATGGTACTAGAAAAAAAGTAAATCTTAAGATAAATGTAACAGATAGTTCAAAACTTGTAATACCTAGTAAACTTTCTTTATCAATAAAGGATATAAATACTTCTACAAAAGAAAAATTTTCTGAAAATATTAAAAGTTGGTTGTTACTAAATTCTGACTTAAGAGGTAACATTAAAAACCCTAACTTTTTTTTTAATAACAAAGAACTAAGAAAGAGTAAATACTTGTTAGATTTAGTAATGCTTACAAACGGTTGGAGGAAATTTACGTGGCAAGAAATTTTAGCTAACAAAATAGATACTTTACAATACAAACCTGAAAAAGGTTTTATGGTTAAAGGAAAAGTAAATGCTATAAGATCTTCTAAAAATTTACTACCAAAATTCACTAGAGTTACATTTCCAGCTGATGGTCTTTTTAGACAAGAACCAATAACAAAAACAGATAGTCTTGGTAATTATTCTTATGGCCCTTTTGTTTTTTTTGATAGCATTCCTTTGATAGTAGAAGCAAGATTAAACGACTTTAAATCTAAAAAAAAGGAAGATCGAAAAGTAATAATTACTCCCAACTTGGTAGAAAAAGAAATAAAAATTATTACTGATACGTTATTACAAAAAAAAGAAATCCGAAAAAAAATTGTAAAACCTTATACTGAACAACAAAAAAAATTACAAGATATTAATAACGAATTTCTTCAGTCTGAAAATGTACTAAAAGAAGTCATCATAAAATCGAAATTAAAAACAGCAGAAAACGAAAGAAATAAAGAAATGAGTGCTAGAACTTCATATGGAAATACATTTAATAGAACTGATTTAAAAGAAATAAGCAATTCATTTGGAGATATATTTAGTTTATTATCTACAATTGGGGGTATTACAGTTGCTGGTGATCAAATAACTGTAAATAGGGCTAATGATGTTGAACCTTTAATTTTGTATAACGAATTTCCTATTGAAGCAATTGAATTGAGTGGAATACCAGCCAATGAAGTTTCTTTTGTAGATGTTTTGGTTGGCCCCGAAATTGAAATTTTTAGTAGTAACGTACCTGTTGTTGCAATATACTCTAAAAGTAATTCTGTGGGCTTTATAAAAAGAGATCCTGGTATTACAAATTACAAAGTTTCAGGTTTTTATACTGCTAAAGAATTTTATGCTCCAGATCATATCAATGGAATAGAAGAGCAAACAAAACAAGATACTAGAACAACACTGCATTGGGAACCAAATATTATTGTAACCAAGGATAAACCTATTGAAATTTCTTTTTTTACATCTGATATTAAAAGTGAGTATATTATAGAAATAGAAGGCATATCTGTAACAGGTGCTCCTCTTTACAAGACATCTAAAATTTTTGTGGAATAAAAAGTTTAAACATACTATTTAAAACACTTAGTTTCCAATAGGAGAGCCATCTGGTATATTAGGAGTTTTTGTTTTCTTAAATTTTGCTGGATTTTTCAAATATTCATCAATCATTGCAATGATTGCTAAATCGTACATTTTTAAAATTTCCTCTGATTTTTTTGCCGTTATAATCTTTCTGATTTCTTTTAGTTTAAACAGTACAATTGCGTTTACTTGTTGATACTGATTGTTGTTAGCAGCTAATGCAAACAATTGCTCAAGTACTTTTATATTAACAATATGTTGCAACTCTTGATAGTATGTATCTGAATGATTTTTTTGAATTGTTTTTACAATCAATTCGTCAATCAATTCTGGTAAACCTAATTGCTTTTTATCTAAACTTTTATGCGCTATTAAACGAGACATTCTTTGTGGGTGTAATAGCAGTTCTAAAGTCATTTCACTAGCCGTTTCTACTGCAGAAAATGCATCGAAAGCAACCCCTAATTTACTTTTAAAAGACTCTCTAGTTCTACCGTAACCAATTGCCCTTGGAGGAAATAAGGCTAACTTTTCTTTTGGAATTGCAATTTCATCAACCGATAACGTTTTTAAAAGTGCTTGTAAAGCAATACGCTCTGTTGTACCTGAAATAGGTTTTACTATAGTTTGTTGATCTCCTTTTACTGCATAATTGTAATGCAAACCACCAATTAATTTGGCAGTGGCTTCTGTTTGGTATCTATGGAAAAAATACAACGGAACAAACACATCTTCTAAAACAGAATAAGGCTGATTAGTTTTAATATTATCTTCAGAAAAATTTTCAATTGCGGTTTTTCTTATTTTTAAAACGTTATATAATTCATCATGAATATTACCGCCATTATCCCACAAATGAGCGTTTGCACTCGCACTTCCTTTTGGTCTAGCATCAGCATCTGACAAATAACGCATTCCGTTTTCGTACGCGTCAGTTAAAATTTTATTTAATGCTGATGATTCATCAGTTTCCTCTGGAAAATCCTGATAAGAATATCCGACAGTAACTTTATCCCATTCACCAATTTTAGTATCGTAGGCGTCAGAAAAATCTACCATTCCGTCTTTTATACTTAACTTTGGGTGAGGATAATCCATAACGGAGTTTCTTCCTTTGCTACTTGCTGCAAAATTATGTGCGAAGCCTAAAGTATGTCCAATTTCATGCGCCGCTAATTGTCTAATTCTTGCTAAAGCCATTTGTAGCGCAAAATCATCATCAACCTTATTATTTTTATATGGAGCTTGTAACGCTTGCGCAATTAAAAAATCTTGACGAATTCGAAGACTTCCTAAACTAACGTGCCCTTTGATAATTTCTCCGGTTCTAGGATCTGAAATAGAACTGCCGTAACTCCACCCTCTGGTTGACCGATGCACCCATTGCACAACATTATAACGGACATCTAACATATCTGCACCTTCAGGAAGCATTTTAAATTGAAAAGCATTTTTATACCCTATAGCCTCAAAAGCTTGATTCCACCAACGTCCCCCATCTAACAACGCACTTCTTACAGGTTCTGGAGTTCCTCTGTCTAAATAATAAACAATAGGTGCTATTGCTTCGCTGATTTCAGCCTCAGGATTTTTCTTTTCTAATCTATGTCTGTAAATAAAACGTTTGGTAATTGGCTCATTTACAGGTGTAGAATAATCTAAATAACTCATTTGCCAAGAACCAGAACGTGGATCGTATTTTCTAGGTTTGTAGTTATCGTCTGGTAATGCTACAAATGAGTGGTGCTGATTTATAGTAACTGCACTTGCATCTGGTGTTACGCTTCTAATATTGTATCCTTTTGGAGCTCCCTTAAAAGTTAACAGTACATCAAATTCTACATTTTTTGGAAATGCTTTTGTTCTTTCTATATTAAAAGCGCTTCTACTTTTATCTAAACTATACTTTCCTTGGTTATTTCTATCTAAAGCTCTAGAAACCCCATGTGCATCTCTTATAAAAAAAGAAGTAGCGTCAACTAGGTATCTTCCGTTTTTTTCTTCCTTAATAACAAAACCATGTAGAACAGATTTTGCAAAAGCTTCTTTTACGGATTGTTTTTCTTCTTCATTTTTAGTGATAGCTCTAAACTTTAAATTGGGTTGAATTAAAAGTAACTTATTTCCTGCTTTTTTAAAAAAAACTACTACCCCATCACCCAATTGCCCTCTATCTAAACCAATATCATTAGATCCAACACCTTCTGAAAGCGAGCGTACATAAAGAAATTCTTCCTCTACATCTTCTATTTCTAAATAAATTTTATCGTTATTTTCATCATAATAAAAAGGTATAAATCCTTCATACTTGGTAATTCCTTTTTGTAATTTTTTACTTGATTTTTCTAAAAAAAATTGAGAAAAGCTATTGCAAGAAAATGCAATTAAAAATATAAGAACAATTCGGTTTTTCATTTGAATAGATTTGCTATAAATCTAACTAAATAAGATGATGCTATAAAACCATAAATCTTAAAATTTAAATTATTTTTGTGTTACTTATGATTACACTCGAACAACTTAAAGATATTTCTACTAGAATTGATAAACTAAAGACTTATTTAGAAATTGATAAAAAACAAATAGAAATTGCTAACGAAGAAGAAAAAACAGCAAATCCAGATTTTTGGAACGATCCTAAAGCTGCAGAAATTGTTATGAAATCGTTACGTTTTAAGAAAAAATGGGTTGAAGATTATAATACTGTTATTTCTAAAAATGAAGATTTACACGTTTTGTACGATTTTTTTAAGGAAGGGGAAGTTGATGAAAACGAGCTTGCAGAACAATTTAACAACACAAGTTCTTTTTTAGAGGATATTGAGTTTAAAAATATGTTGTCTGATGAAGGAGACTCTTTATCTGCAACGTTACAAATAACTGCTGGTGCTGGTGGTACTGAGAGTTGCGATTGGGCAGAAATGTTATTTAGAATGTACTCCATGTGGTCTGAAAAACAAGGTTTTAAATTAAAAACTTTAAACTATCAAGCGGGAGATACTGCTGGAATAAAAACGGTAACTATAGAAATTGAGGGAGACTATGCTTTTGGATGGCTGAAAGGCGAAAATGGTGTGCATAGATTGGTTCGAATTTCTCCTTTCGATTCTAATGCGAAACGCCATACTAGTTTTGCTTCTGTTTATGTATACCCTGTTGCTGATGATTCTATTGAAATAGAAATAAATCCTGCCGAGATAGAAATTACAACAGCACGTTCTAGTGGTGCTGGTGGACAAAATGTAAATAAAGTTGAAACTAAAGTACAATTACTCCATAAACCAACAGGAATTCAAATTCAATGCTCTAACTCTCGTTCTCAACATGATAATAGAGCAACTGCATTACAGATGTTAAAATCTCAATTATATGAAATTGAATTACAAAAACAACAGGCTGCTAGAGATAGTATTGAAGCCAATAAAATGAAGAATGAATGGGGAAGCCAAATTAGAAATTATGTGATGCATCCGTATAAACTAGTAAAAGATGTAAGAACCGCTCACGAAACAGGCAATGTAGATGCTGTTATGGATGGAAATATTAGTGCTTTTTTAAAGGCTTACTTAATGTTGAATGGACAAAAGAAGACTTAGTTTGTTGTTGGTTGTTGGTTGTTGGTAAATTTTTCTAAAACTTAAGTATATTTTTATTAGAATTTTACTAGTAACTTTTTCACTTTTAAACTTTATTTCTTTAAAACTAAAAAATTATGATAAAAATATACCACAATCCACGTTGCAGAAAATCTAGAGAAGGTTTGGCTGTTTTAGAAAAATCAGGGAAAGAATTCGAAATTATTAAATACTTAGACCAACCACTATCT
>CAYPHE010000018.1:0-19781 GCA_964410075.1 uncultured Polaribacter sp. | reverse complement strand
TGTTTTTTGAGCGCAAGAAATTCCGCAGAAAACAAAAGCAAGAAACCAGCATAAATATGTATTTTTGAGTTGAGTTAAGAACCGCATAAATTTGAATTACGAATTATTTATTGCCAAACGAATTATTGTTGCTAAAGACTATAAAAATAGTATTTCGGCGCCGATAATAAAAATTGCTATTACGGCAATTGCATTGGGTATAATTATAATGCTCTTAGCAGTGGCCATTGGCGCTGGTTTTCAACAAAAAGTTCGAAGTAAAATAGCTGGATTTAATGGTCATATTCAAATACTCAATTATGACAATAACAATTCAGTACTTTCACTTGTACCTATTGCCAAAGAACAAGATTTTTATCCTAATTTTAAAGATATAGATGGCATAAAAAACATTCAGGTTTTTGCAAATAAAGCAGGTTTGTTAAGAACCAAAACAGATTTTGAAGGTATTGTATTTAAGGGAGTTTCTACAGATTACGATTGGTCTTTTTTTAAAGAATACTTGATTGATGGAAAATTACCAGATTTACAACAAGAGAGAACAAAAGAAGTTTTACTGTCGGAAACCGTTGTAAATCGTCTTCATTTACAACTAGGAGATACTGTTTTAGCTACTTTTTTAAAATCAACAAATAGCAAATTACCATCAAACCGAAAATATACAATTGTAGGTATTTACAATACAGGTTTTGCGGAGTTTGATAAAAATATGATGATTGGAGATCTTAGGGAAGTTCAAAATTTAAATAAATGGAATGAAAACCAAGTTGGTGGTTTTGAAGTTGTATTAGATAATTTTGATGAAGTTGTTGAAAAAGGAGCTCTTATTTATGGTAAAGTAGGTTCAACTTTAAATAGTAAAACTATTGTAGATAGCTACCCAACAATTTTTGAATGGATTGAATTAACAGATAATAACGTTTGGTTTATTATTGGTATTATGATTTTAGTTGCAGGAATTAATATGATAACTGCTTTATTGGTTTTAATTTTAGAACGAGTTCAATTTATTGGTATTTTAAAAGCTTTAGGAAGTGCTAACAATAGTATTCGTAAGATTTTTTTATACAACGCTTCTTATTTGATAATAAGAGGTCTATTTTGGGGCAATATAATAGGTTTATTACTTATAGGTATTCAATATTACTTTAAAATAATTACTTTAAACCCAGAAACGTATTATGTAACAACAATGCCAATTTCTATTTCATTGAAAGCACTATTATTCTTAAATTTAGGAACAATGTTGTTGTGTTTCTTAATGTTAATTATACCTTCTTATATTATTACAAAAATAAAACCTTCTACAGCAATTAAGTTTGCATAAAAAAATCCGCTTTTGTAGAAAGCGGATTTTTCAACTAATTAATTCAAATATCACTAAACTTAAAGTTTATGTAATTAATTAGTAGCAATTTTAATGCCAAAATTGAATTATTGATAATAATTTACTGAAAAGCTGTTTGTTTATAAAAAAAATAAAACGTTTTTAGAAAATAAAATTTTTAAATAATTCTCGATAAGAATTGATGCGACTTTAAAGTATTCTGCTTACCATTATTTAAAAAATAATAAATTTTTATGTTAAAAAACGGTAAACCAATAAATCTTATTTTAAACCATTTTTTGTCTCTACAATTCTTATTCTTTTCATTAGCTTGCAACTTATATGAGAACATTTTTTTTATTCATAATAGGCTTTGTTTTTTTTATAAATAGTCATATATCAATCTGTCAAGAACAGTATGATTTAAAAAAGGTCTACAAAATTTATGATTCAGTTATTGGAAAAAAAAATTTAGGAATAAACAATGGAGTAATTTTTAAAGATAATTTTATAACAGAGTCTAAAGAAAAAAATCATAGATTTTTTGAAATAAATTCATTTCAATTAGGAAACATTGTTTACAACAATCAACCTTATTTTGATATTCTTTTAAAATATGATTTATTTGAAGGAGATATTATTGCGAAGATTCTTTATGATAATAACTTTTCTATTTTAAAACTAGAAAGAGAAAAAATTAAGGAATTTTCTATAACTAACAAAACTTTTGTAAATGGATTTTTTTTCGAAAAGAAAGGGATTTTAGTTGAAAATAGATTCTACCAGAAATTATATTCAAAAGAAAAAATGTATCTTTTTAAAACATACAAAAAGAACACTTCGCAATATATTTTAGATAACAAGCTTTTTAATAAATTTTCTCTGTTAGAAAACTTTTTTTTATTGTATAATAATGAACTTTATTTTATAGAATCAAAGAAAGATTTTAAAAAATTGTTCCCTCAAACAAAAGCAACTATTTATTCTTATTATAAAAAAAATAAAAAACTTAGAAAAACGAACCCCTCTCTTTTTTATATAGAATTAGTTACGGTCATTTCAAATGATTTAGAAAAATGAAAAAGTATTTATTATTAACAATCTTATTGATTTTTTCTTTTAATTTTTTTGCTCAAGATGTTAAAAAAATTTCTTTAGAATATAAAAACTTGTCTATTGAAGATATTTTAAATAGAATAGAAACTAAATCTGACTATTTTTTTTATTACGATAAAAATTGGTTTGATAGTAATAAATTGATTTCGGGAAACTATAAAAACGTTACTATTAAAAGTATATTAGAAGATATTTTTTATGATACTTTAATAAACTTTTTTATATATGATAACAATACAATAATACTTACTAAAAATAGTATTATCCATAAACCTACTGGGTTTTTAAGAGAAGATAATATTAAAAGAATCAAGTCAAACAATTCTCCAGTTTTTTACGAGGTTTTACAAACCAATAATTTAAATAGAGAAGGTATTGTAAGAATAGGTAAAGAGAGCGATAACACCAATAATGATAAATTTATATTAAAAGGATATGTAAAAGATGTTCTAACCTCTAAACCTATAGTAAATGCAACATTACAAGTAAAAAATAAAAATATTAATACAGTTACTGATGAAAAAGGATTTTACTCAATTACTTTAAATACTGGAATCAATTCAATATTAATTAATTCTTTAGGATACAATGCAACTAATAAAAATATAATTATTTATAACAATGGTTCTTATAACTTTATGTTATCTGAAAATATTGAAGAATTAGATGAATTAATTATAGAAATAAACGCTGATAAAAATGTAAAAGAATCTGTTACAGGTATTACAAGAATTAAAATGAAACAGATTAAAACAATACCTTTAATTTTAGGAGAAAGAGATATTTTACGTGTTGCAACTAATGTACCAGGAATTTCTACGGCAGGAGAAGGAGCTTCTGGCTTTAACGTTAGAGGAGGAAAGGTAGATCAAAATTTAATTTTGTTGGACGATGCTGTTATTTACAATCCATCTCACTTTTTCGGTATTTTTTCTGCAATTAACCCATTTACAACAGGAGAAGTAAATATTTATAAAGGAACAATTCCAACCGAATTTGGAGGGAGATTGTCTTCGGTGGTAGAGCTAGAAACAAAAACAGCAGACTATAACAAAACTTCAGGAGAACTTTCCGTTGGACCTGTTACAGGTAATGTATCTATCCAATCACCAATTATTAAAGATAAATCAAGTCTTATTGTTGGAGCAAGAGCTACTTATTCTAATTGGATTTTAGGATTATTAGAAGATAAAAATTTACGTCAGAGTAAAGCTTCATTTTATGACGTAAATGCAAAATACATTCATAAGATTAACAGTAACAGTAAATTAGAAACTTCCGCTTATTATAGTAACGATGCTTTTAATGTAACTGCAGATTCAGTTCAAACCTATTCAAATAGATTAGCTTCTCTTAAGTGGAGTCATAAATTTAATGATAAAAACTTTGGAGAACTAATTTTGGCGAATAGTGAATATAAATACAGTATAGATTTTGATAAAAATTCTTTAAATGATTTTAGATTAGATTATAGAATTGCTGAAACTGAACTAAAGTTAAAGATGAGGTATCTCTTGAATAAAAAAAATAAAATAAACTATGGAATATCTACAAAACTATATAATAATTCACCTGGAACTATAAGTCCACTTAATTCAGAGTCACTAGTAAACGAAGTTAAAATTCCTGGTGAAAAAGGATTAGAGTCGGCTTTATTTATCTCAGACGAGTATTCTATAACCGATAAGCTACTATTAAATTTAGGGGTTAGATACTCTCTTTTTACAGGATTAGGACCTTCAGTTCAAAACTTATATGAAAATAATTTACCCAAAAGTGAAAGTACTGTAATTGAAGAACTAAATTTTACTAATAATGAGACTATAAAAACTTTTGGAGGCCCAGAATTAAGAACTTCTTTACGCTATATTTTAGCAAAAGACCTATCACTAAAAGCAGGTTTTGGAAATACTTATCAATATATTCATACATTATCTAATAATACAACAGCTGCTCCAACAGATATTTATAGATTAACTAACTTAAACATAAAGCCCCAACAGGCAAACCAAGTCTCTTTAGGAATTTTTAAAAATATAGATAATAACAATTTTGAATTAAGTTTAGAGACTTATTATAAGAGTATTAGAAACCTTGTAGATTATAAAGTAGGAGCAAATTTGTTGTTGAATGAGGTCGTAGAAACAGAAATATTACAAGGAGACGGACAAGCGTATGGTATAGAGTTTTTACTTAGAAAAAATAAAGGAAGATTAAATGGTTGGTTAGGATATAGTTATTCTAGATCGTTTATAAAATTAGATAGCGAGTTTGAAGAAGAAACAGTAAACAATGGAAATTTTTTTCCTACTAATTTTGATAAACCTCACAATATTAATGTTATAGCTAACTATAAATTAACAAAAAGGTACAGTTTTTCTGGAAATTTCTCTTATCAAACAGGGAGACCTGTAACATATCCTGTAGGTAGTTTTGTATTTAATAATTCCGAAAGAGTTTTATTTAGTGAGAGAAATAAATTTAGAATTCCAGATTACTTTAGGCTAGATTTAGGTTTTAATGTTGAGGGAAATCATAAATTAAAAAAAATAGGACATAGTTTTTGGAATGTTTCAGTTTATAATGTTTTAGGAAGAAATAACCCTTTTTCAGTATTTTTTGTTACTGAAAATGGAGAATTAAAGGCATATCAAAATTCAATTTTTGCAATACCGATTCCAACCATAACATATAATATTATTTTTTAAAATATAGGTTATGAAGAAAAGAAAATCGATTATCTTAAGTCTTTTATTTGTTTTTTTATTGGTAAGTAGTTGTATTGAAGAGTTTTCTCCTGGGACACTATCATTTAAAGATGCTATTGTAATAGAAGGAACAATTACAAATGAGTTGAAACAACAAAAAATATTAATATCAAGAACTTTTAAGTTCGAAGAAGATTTTTTAGCAGAATCAAATGCTAATGTTGTAGTAACTTCTAGTACAAATGAAGAATTTATTTTTCTTGAATCTAAACCTGGAGAATATTTATCTGAAAGACCATTTAAAGCCGAATTAAATAAAGAGTATACGCTTTCAGTAATAACTCAAGATGAAAAACAATATTTATCTAAAACAACTACCTTAACACAAAGTACTTCAAAAATTGAAAATGTTTATGCTAAAAGAGAGTTTAACACAGATGGATCCGAAGGAATTAGTATTTACGTAGATAGTTTCGATTCAGTAGGTAATTCTATTTATTATGGTTATGAACTTGAACAAACTTATCAAATTATAGCACCTTTTTGGACTAATGATGAAATTGTAATAGTTTCTGAAACCCCCCTAGTATTACAAGTTGCTCCAAGAACTAAAGAAGAGAGAGTGTGTTATGCAACTAATTTTTCTAATGGAAGATTATTAACTAGTACAACACAACTTTCAGAAGATAGAGTTTCTGATTTTTTAGTAAGTTTTATTCCTTTGGATGATATTTCATTAAGTAGTAGAAATAGTATATTGATAAAACAATTTACACAATCTAAAGAATCGTATGAATATATTAAAATTTTGAATGAATTTTCATCGGTAGAAAGTTTATTATCTCAAATACAAACAGGTTTTATAAACGGAAATATTTCTAATATTGATGATGAAAGTGAACTTGTTGTTGGTTTCTTTGAAGTTTTAGCAGTAACAGATTATAGATTGTTTTTTAGTAGAGAGGATTTTATTGAAGAGTTTTTTTCATGGAATTGTAGCACAATTGTATATAGTCCTTTTGAAGTAGTTTCTGAAGTTAAAAATAATAATGTAAAATTATTATCGCAACTATTTGGAGAAGGAGGTATTTCTTATGAAGTTGTACCTAGAATTTGTGGAGACTGTACTAGGTTAGGGTCTAATATAAGACCAGATTTCTGGGAAGATTAATACAACTTATGAAAAATACAATATTACTTTTTTTACTTTTTTGTTTTTTTAAAAACGGAGTTTCTCAAGATAAACTTGCTATTGAAAAAATACCTAATGAAAGTATTTATATTCATTACAATGCAAATTATTTCTTATCGGGAGAAAAACTATATTATAGTGTGTACTGTATAAACCAAAATTCTAAAAAGCTAAGCAATTTAAGTAAGATAGCTTATGTAGAATTGATAGATAGTAATCAAGAAAACTATTTTAAGCACAAAATTAAATTGGAAAATGGAGTAGGACAAGGAGATTTTTTTATTCCTGCAGGATTAAAAACAGGTACTTACAAAATTATTGGATATACCAATTGGATAAAAAATTTAGGGATAAAAGCATTTTTTTATGAAGATATATTCATTATAAATCCTTACGAGAATAATAGAGATTTTATTAAGGATAATACAACTCATACAATAGATTTACAAGAGATCTCAAATACAAATTCGTTAATTAGCATAAATACAGATAAAAAAAAATATTTTAAAAGAGAAGCTATTAAATTTACAGTTAATGCCTTAAAAGATTCTTTATCTTATGGTAATTATTCTATTTCAATCCGTAAAAAAGATAGTTTAAATATTTCTTATGGAAGAAACCTGTTATCATCTAAAATATTAAGAAATAATAAAGAATTAGCGGTTAAAGAACTAACATATACTCCAGAATTTAGAGGTGAAATTATAGAGGGAGTGGTTACAGATATTAACTCTGGAGCCCCTGTTTCTAATTGTTCTGTTTCTTTTACTATTCCTGATAAAAACTATATTTTTAAAATAGTAAAAACCAATAGTAATGGTAAATTTTTTATACCAATTTATGAGAACTACAATAAATCTGAAGCTATAATTAAAATAACAGATTCTAAAAAAAATAATTATAAAGTAACTATTAAAGAAGACTTGCCAATAGTTTTTAACGACTTAGATTTTAAAAAGTTTACCATCTCAAAAAGTCACTTACAAGAATTAATAACTAAAAGTAAAGACATACAAATAGAGAATGCATATAATTTCCTAAAACAAGACTCTCTAATTTCATCTCAACCACCAAAAAGATTTTTTGGATTCAGCGATGAAAAAACAATTACTTATGTTTTAGATGACTATACTCGTTTTAAGACATTAAAAGAAACATTAACAGAAATTGTTGTTGGAGCTTATCATTATAAAAGAAAAGGAAATTATTATTTAGGTATTTTAGGAGTGAATTTTTTAGTAGAAGAAAATCATCCTTTAATATTAATTGATGGAGTTAGAATTTTAGATGTAAACCAAATAATTAATTACAATACTAGAAAAGTTAATAAAATAACTATAAAAAAAGAAAACTATTCTTATGGCACCGAACTTTTTAATGGAATTATAGATATAGAAACGTATAATGGCGATTATAAAGCAATAAGAAATTCAAAAAATAGCAAAACTATAAGTCTTTTTAATCCTTTACAATTAAAAAAGTATTACCAACCCAATTATGCAGCAAGTAAGTCAGAAAGAATTCCTGATTTTAGGTATCAATTATTTTGGAAACCAAATATTAAGCTCAATCAAACAAGTAAAGAACTTGAATTCTATACTTCAGATAAAACAGGGGTATTTGAGATGATTCTAGAAGGCTTTACTAATTTAGGTAATCCAATATCTATTAAAAAAGAATTTACAGTAGAGTAAATTAAGGTTTTACTTTGCATGCTTATGTGCTTTGTAAGAAGAACGTACTAAAGCACCACTTTCTACATACATAAAGCCCATTTCTAAACCTAGAGTTTCGTATTTTTTAAATTGATCTGGAGTAATAAATTCTTTAACTGGTAAATGATTTTTAGTAGGTTGTAAATATTGTCCAATAGTTAGCACATCTAAACCTACTGCTTGTAAATCTTTCATAGTTTGAATAACTTCTTCTTCGGTTTCACCAAGACCAAGCATTAAACCAGTTTTAGTTCGCATTCCATTTTCTTTTAAGTATTTTAAAACACTTAAACTTCTATCGTATTTTGCTTGAATTCGAACCTCACGAGTCAATCTTCTAACAGTTTCCATATTATGAGAAACTACCTCTGGAGCAACTGCTATAATACGATCTATTTGTTTGGTATTTCCTTGAAAATCTGGAATTAAAGTTTCTAAAGTAGTATTTGGGTTTGCTCTTCTAATTGCATCTACTGTTTCTGCCCAAATTATAGAACCACCATCTTTTAAATCGTCTCTATCAACAGAAGTAATTACAGCGTGTTTAATACCCATAATTTTTATAGAGCGAGCCACTTTTTCAGGTTCGTCCCATTCTACAGTTTCTGGTCTTCCTGTTTTTACACCACAAAAGCCACAAGAGCGTGTACAAATATTACCTAAAATCATAAATGTAGCAGTTCCTTCTCCCCAACATTCTCCCATGTTAGGACAGCTACCACTAGTACAAATAGTATTTAGTTTGTATTTGTCTACTAAACCTCTAAGTTCTGTGTATTTTTTACCAACAGGAAGTTTAACACGAAGCCATTTTGGTTTTTTTACTTTTTTTTCTTCTAGAACTGCAGTGTCTAACGCCATAATCGTTTCTAAATTTCTTTTACAAAGATACGACAGAAAAAACTATTTTTCTAAGAGACATTTTAGTTGTTTGAAGTTGAAATTTAGTTAGTAAGTAATCTAAACATTAAATAAAAACCAAATACTAAAACCGATTAAAAATACAATTCCTAAGATACTTAAAGCTCTTAGTAATTTACCCGGTTTATGTGTTTCTGGTGTATGTTTTGTAATAACTATATAGTTAAGAATAGCATAAAAAGGAGCCGTTAAAAAAGACAATACTGTTGCTATTTTAATTAATAACCCCATGTCATCTAAGAAATAACGGAGAATTAAAAAAGTACCAATAGATAATAGAATAATCCAAAACCAATATCCTAATCTTATTTTTTTATTAAATAATAATTCTGTCGTCTTACTCATTGCTCTTGGAGAGGCATCTAATGTGGTAATAGTGGTACTAAACATGGTTGTAAAAGCTGCAATAGCAATAAATATGTAAGAAAAGTTACCTAAATTTTTTGTGTATAAATCAATAAGTTGTTGAGCGAAAATACTCCCTTTTCCAGAAAAAGTTTCTCCAGATTTATACATAACTAATGCACCTAAAAGAACAAAACAAACTCCTAAAAACAGAATACCTAAATAACCAACATTAAAATCGAAAACGGCTTCTTTGGGAGAAGGCCTAAGCTTGGTGGTTTTTACCTTTTCGACAGACCAAATGGAGTGCCAAATAGCAACATCCATTGGAGCAGGCATCCATCCTAAAAAGGCAATTAAAAAAGTAATTTCTACAGTTCCCGAAGGAAAAATTTGAGCAACACTAAAAGTAGTATTGGTTTTGTAAACCGCTACAGAAACTGCAATTACAGTACTAATGCTTAAAACAATAATAATGTATTTCATTAAATTATCTAACAAGCTATATTTTCCAATTAATAAAATAGCAAGACTAACTACTGTAATGATACTAGACCATATTACTAAATTATTCTCGACACCTAAATTACCAAATAATTGAGTTGCCAAGCCTGCTGTTACTATAGTTACAGCTGCCTGAATGGTAAACATGGTTAAAAAACTTAGTGCATAAAAGGCTATTAAAATTCCTTTTCCTATTTTTTGATAACCTTCTAATAAAGTTTCTCCAGTTGCAGCAGCATAACGAGGGGCAAACTGAAAAAAGGGATATTTAAATAGTAAAGCTAAAACCAAAGCCCAAATTAAACCAAAACCAAATTCTGCACCAGCTCTAGTAGATTGTACCAAGTGCGAAACACCTATTGCTGCTCCTGCAAAAAGTAATCCTGGACCAAGAGATTGTAAAAATGATTTTTTCAAAATAGATAGAATTAATTCTTATTAATTATCTCCGCTAGTAACTTTTTAGCCCTAAGTAACTTTACTTTTATATTATTCATGGGTTCATCTAGTTGCGCGGCAATTTCTTTATAAGACAATTCTTGAAAATAACGCAAATAAATCATTTCACGATATTTTGGTTTCAGTTGTTTTATGTCTTTTAATAATTTGGCTAAATTTTGTTCTGTAATTAGTTTATCTTCTGGCGTAGGGTTTTCATCTGCTACCAAATACGCTTTTTCTTCGTGTTCGGTGGTAACCAGCTTATTTTGTTTACGAAGTTGATCGATATGAATGTTTTTAGATATGGTAATCAACCAAGTTTTAAACACATATTTGTTGTCGTAAGTATCAATTTTATCAAAGGCTTTAGAAAATGCCCGAATTGTAATATCCTCGGCATCATTTTCGCTTTTTGTTCTTTTTAATTGATAATTATACACATCTTTCCAAAATGAATCCAATAAAAAACGAAACGCATTTTGATTGCCATTTCTAGCTTCAGTAATATTTTGTTGTATTTTTTCTTGGGTTATTTCCAATGCGTAGGTTTTGAAAAAGTATTTGTGATAAATATACTAAATTGAAATAAGAGCAAGCCAACTTCTAAAAAAGGCAATGCATAAATAATATTTTTTTCTTGTAACTTTTTTGCTGATAAACCTACTATAATTAGCGTTACAGCATAATACATAATTACAATTGGTAAAATGAGTTGCCATGAAAAAAAGAAAAAACAAGCTATTGCTAAAAGAAAGAAGAAAAATTTTGACACAAAAAATAATCCTAACAGTATTTTATGTTTTTTCTTGTAGTGGTTTGCTGTAGAAATGTGTCTTCTTTTTTGACGAAACCAATTTTTAAAAGAATTGGGAGCTTTAGATTCGGTAAAACTATCTTCATCAATACAAATTGTAGTATTTTCTTTTTCACTAGCATCTTGAATAAACAAATCGTCATCTCCAGACTTTATATGCATGTGATTGATGAATCCTTTTACTTTAAAAAATTCGCTTTTATGGTATGCTAAGTTTCTACCAACCGCCATATAAGGGCTTCCTAATTTTGCATAACTAAAATACTGAATGGCAGTTAGCAATGTTTCATATCGGACAAATAGGTTAACTAGTTGGTGATCTTTTTGATATTTTCCGTAACCTAGAATAATTTGTTTTTCTTCAGAAAATAGTTCAGTCATTTTCGAAATCCAATTTTTAGATATTGGCTTGCAATCTGCATCTGTAAATAACAAATAATTGTTGCTTGCAGCTTTTATTCCTAGAGTTAGAGCATATTTTTTATTACCCCAAAAAGCTTCAATATTTTCTACATTAACAAGTTTTATATTATTATGCTTTCTTGCATAATCCTCCATAATTGTTAATGTGTTGTCTGTAGAAGCATCGTTAATTAAAACAATTTCAAAATTTGTATAATCTTGGTTAATTATAAAAGGAAGAAATTGTTTTAGATTTTTAGCTTCATTTTTTGCGCAAATAATTACAGAAACAGGCAGATTACTCTTGTTGTTTTTTTGTTTTTTAGTAGAAAAAAGAAAAGAAGAAAAAGAAAGGTAGTAACAGATTTGAACTACTGTACAAGCTACAAAAATGTAGAGAATTACAGTAAAAATCACGTCTTATTTATGTTGCGGTTCTGCACAAGTATCAAATTGATCTGGTGTTTTACCACAAAAGCCACAAGCTTCACCACTTTTATTTAACATTGGGTTTTGGCTCGCACAAGTTCCTGCAAATTCACCATCTTTTTTTGCCCAAATTTTTATTGCAATTCCAGCTACTCCTAAACCTAATAAAGCTAATGTTATTAATAGTAATTTCATCTAAAATAATTATAAAACAAAGATACATATTTCTGTGTATCCTCTAAAAGAAACCAATTAATTAATAGTTACAACGAGTGACTTTTCATAAAATAGAGTGTCTTAAAAAATAAATCAACTAATTTTATGGATACAATTACAACTTCTTTAAAAAGCTTTTACGAATCTATTTCTTCTGGTCTTGGTAACTGGGGTTTACAACTAATAGGGGCAATAGCCGCCCTAATTTTAGGACTTTGGGTTATTAGAATTATAATAAGATTAACCGCCAAATTGTTTGAGAAAAAAACAATAGACGATACTTTACAACCTTTTTTATTAACTTCTTTTGGTTTTATTTTAAAACTGTTATTAATTATTTCAATAGCAGGTATTGTAGGTGTGCCAATTGCATCTTTTGCTGCAATGTTGGCAGGTATTGGTGTTGCTATTGGAGCTGCTTTTAATGGTTCTTTAGGGCATATTGCTTCTGGTATAATGTTATTAATTTTTAGACCATTTAAAGTTGGAGATCTAATAAAAACAAATGGAGCTTTTGGTTTTGTAAAAGAAATTTCTGTTTTTGTAACCGTAATTGAAACGTTTCAAAATGAAACAGAAATTATTCCTAACTCATCAATAACAGCAAATAAAATTACAAACCTTACTAAAGTTGGTAATTTACGTATAGATATGCCTTTTGGAATTAGATATGGAGCTGATATATCTAAAGCAAAAGATATTGTGTTAGGTGTTTTAAAAGACGACAAATATGTTTTACAAGACAATAATTTAGCACCAAGAGTAGCGGTTAATAATCTTGGACAAAATGGAATAGAATTGTTAGCATTACCTTATGCAAAATGCGAAAACTATTGGGATGTGTATTGGGATACAAGACAAAAAATTGTAGAAGCACTTGGTAATGCCAATTACGAAGCACCACTGCCTCAAAGAGTGGTTACAATGGTAAAATAAAAATAATTATTTTTTTCAAAGGCTACTTTTAAAGTAGCCTTTTTTGTATGTTTACTACTTTCGTATTTTACATTGGAGCAAGAAGAATTTATAAATAAATTAAAAAAAGGAGATCAATCTGCTTTTAGCCAACTATTAGAACATTATCAACATAAAGTGTTTAATACTTGTTTGTCTTTTGTGCCCAATAAAGAAGATGCAGAAGATGTAGCGCAAGAAGTTTTTCTAGAAATTTATAAATCTATCCATAAATTTAAAGGCAAATCTAAATTATCTACTTGGATTTATAGAATTGCAACCAACAAATGTTTGGAATTTATACGAAAGAAAAATGCAAAAAAACGTTTTGCATTTATGCAAACTATTTTAGGAAACGATATTCCTGTAGATAAAACAGCTTACTTTACAGAATTTAATCATCCGGGAATTGTTTTAGAAAATAAAGAAAAATCTGCAACAATTTTTAAAGCAATAAATACATTGCCAGAATCGCAAAAAGTAATTTTTACATTGGCTAAGATCGATGGTAAAAGTTATCAAGAAATTGCAGAAATTACAGGTAAAAGTTTATCCTCGGTAGAATCTGTAATGTTTAGAGCAAAAAAAGCGTTACAGCAAAAATTAGAAAAATTATATAAAGAAAAAGACAAATAACTTTTAAATTAAACGCAAGTTTTTTAAAAAAATGACATCTAAATAATTATAAAGTAATTTATTACCACAAAAAATGGAAAATATTGATAAAAAAAATACATCGACATTTCAGGTTTTAGATAAGATTGAAAAAGTAGAAGCACCACATTTTTTCTCTCATAAAGTTTTGCAAAAAATTGTTGCAGAAAAAGAGAAGGAAGCTTCAACTTTCTCTTGGTTTTCTCCTTCAATTCAACTAGCAACAATTGTGGTAGTATTATTTATTAATACTGTTGCTTTAGTTTATTCTTTTAATATAGATAATTCTTCAAATACAGATGCTATTACCACTTTTGCTAAAGATTATGAGCTACAAGAAAGTTCTAATAGTATTTTAAATTAGTAAATTATGAAAACAAAATTTCTTCCTTTAACCTTACTACTTTTAGTTCTTTTAAATGTTGTTTTAATTTTTATGTTGATAAAAAAAACGCATGAAAAACAATTTGAACCAAAAGGAAAAAATTTTCTAATAACACAATTGAATTTTTCTAAAGAACAAAAAGAAAAATTTTTAGAATTAGATAAAGAGCATAGGCAAAAAATAATTCAATTAGATCATCAAATAAAAAGTAAAAAAGACATTTTATTTGACTCATTTAGTGAAGATAATACTAATATTAGTGGTTTAACTAACGAGTTAGGAAATGTAATTTCGAAAAAAGAAATTGAAATTTTTACCTTTTTTAAGTCTGTTAGAAATTTATGTAGTCCAGAACAAGTAAAAAAGTTTGACGAAATTATTGCAAAAGCATTAAAAAAAGAAAATCGAAGACCACCACATCAAATGGGACCACCTCCTCCAAGAGATGGAGATATGCCACCGCCACCTCCAAGAAGAGATTTTTAAGAAGTTAGTTGATATAAAATAGTATTGTTTTTAGATTCATATAAATAGTTGTCAAAATACATATAATAATGTCACTCTGATTTAAAATCTACTATTTGTTAGTTGTTTAAAATTTTTTTTAGACAAATATCATTTCGATTTTATAGAGAAATCTCAATCTATATTAAAGAAATCTCAACTATACCATTTATTTCATAAGCTACTTTTAATCAAAATATATTTTGATTTTGAGAATGTTCGAAATGATTCTAAATAAATTTTCAGGCCTCACATTAAATATTTTTTAAGATAGCGCAAGTTTTTAAAATAATCAGCATCTAAATATTTATAAACTAAAAACTATTTAGAATGTACAGTCAACTTATTAAAAAATCGATATTAGCCATAGTTGTAATTTTGTTTTTTTATGCTTGTAAAAGCGAAGAAAATTCTGAAGAACAAGAAGAAACTGAAATTACAGGAACACTACACGAAGCTTTTGCAGAGTTTGATTCAGACGAAACAACAATTTATTTAGAAGGTAATAATGTAGTTGTAGAAACTTCTGGAGTTCCCAATCACGTAACTCCATATTATAGTGAAAGTCATGCTCTACATATAACGCCATCGGTTACAAGCGAATCTCAAATGACGCCAACTAGAATTGATACTGCAAATAGAGATTACGAACAATCTGTAACTGTTTCTCAAAACCCAGATAAAGCTTCAACTAGTACAGCAACCTCTTTAGGGGCAGTTGGTATAGCTGTAAGTGGCGCTTATATTTATAACGATCAAGAAGGAAATGGACCTTTATCTAGCGCTGCAGGTAGTTTAGATTATACAGGAGGGCACATTGGGCCAGGCACTTACCATTATCACTTAGAACCAAAAGCATTTACTAATGATGATGAAAAACTAGTAGGTATTATTGCTGATGGATTTTTTATTTATGGAAGAAAATGTGCTTCCACAGGAACTTATCCTACAGATTTAGATGCTTCAGGAGGACATACATCTACAACACAGCATACAAATGAAGCAGAATATCACTATCATATTATTAACGAGTTATATTCTACGACAGGAAGTTATATTGCTTTTGCAGGACCATATATAGGAACTCCCAATGCAATTAACTAAAAAATATATAATATGTATAATGTGTTATGTCTTTTGTAGTTGTAACAAAGAAGCTATTGAAAGTTCAAAGGTTACAGAGCAATTCAGACGAGTTGAAGCTGTTTTTATTCATAAAAATCAATTAGAGTTAAATCAACTTAATGGAATTTGGTTTTATAATAAAAGACCTTTCAATGGTGTTGCATTAAATTACTATTCTAACGGAGCAGTTTCAGAAAAAACTGGTTATAAAAATGGAAAAAGAGAAGGGGAGACTGTTAAGTTTTTTGAAGATGGAACTGTAAAAATAGAAGCATGTTACCAGAGTAATAAGCTAAAAGGAAAAAAAGTGGTCTATTTTCCAAACGGAAAAATACTTTCTATTTCAAATTTTAAAAATGGAAAAAGAAACGGAATTCAAAAAATATTTTATGCTAGCGGTCAACTTGCTAAAAAGAAAAATATGAGTAATGGTTTAGAAGATGGTTTACAACAAGCTTGGTTAGAAAATGGAAAACTGTATGTAAACTACGAAGCAAAAAATGGAAGAATATTTGGTTTGAATAGGGCTAATTTATGTTATAAACTAAAGAATGAAAAAATACAATATGCTAGTACCAAATAGAATTTTATTTGTAACCATTTTTTTATTTTTAGTTGCTTGTACAAAAAACACTTCTGATAAAGCTAGAGTTGCTTCGTTGCCTTTTTTTGAAGATGCTTCATTTACACCAAAATGGATAGCTGACAATAGTAAAAAGCTAAAAGGTTTTCATAAAATTCGTAATTTTAATTTAACAAATCAGCATGGTATAGAAGTTACACAACAAACGTTTGAAAATAAAATTTATGTAGCAGACTTCTTTTTTACTTCCTGTCCTGGAATTTGCCCGATGATGACCGATAGTATGCAGAAATTACAAGAAGCATTTAAAAATGATAACGATATTTTATTTTTATCACATTCAGTTACTCCAACAATAGATTCGGTTGCAAAACTTAAAAATTATGCAGAGGAACATGGCGTTGGAAACAAATGGCATTTGGTTACAGGAGATAAAAAACAAATTTATGATTTAGGAAGAAATTTTTATTTTGTTGAAGAAAATCTAGGAGAAACAAAAGGTATTAATGATTTTTTACATACAGAAAACTTTGTACTAATTGATAAGAATAAACATATAAGAGGTATTTATAACAGTTTAAATAGGGCTTCTTTGGCTCAACTGATTATAGATATAAAAGCACTAAAAAATAAGTAATGAGAGTTATTTATGTTGGTTAGTTTGATTAGGAAGTTGTCTTAAAGGCAACTTCTTTTTTAAATAACATTTACTTCAATTTCTAAAGAAATAGAAAACTGTTTTAAAATTTTTTGTTGAATTTTTTGAGCCAACTTATAAATTTCTTTTCCGTCTGCATTGCCATAGTTTACTAAAACTAAAGCCTGATTTTTATGAACACCAGCATCTCCAAATCGTTTTCCTTTAAAACCAGCTTGCTCAATTAACCAACCTGCGGGAATTTTATAAGATTCAAAAGATTTAACCTCATAAAAAGGAACTTTTGGATAGTCTTTTTGTAAAACTTCAAATGCAGATTTTGAAATTACAGGGTTTTTAAAAAAACTACCACTGTTTCCAATTTCTTCTGGGTTTGGTAGTTTGGCTTTTCTTATAGAAATTACTGCATCAGATACATCTTTTATACTAGGATGTAGAATATTTTTGTCTTGCAAAGCAGCTTCTATTGCTCCGTAAGAAGTTTTCAACTGATGTTTTTTTGTAGTTAACCTAAATCCAACACTTGTAATTGCTACTTTTCCTTTTAATTCGTTTTTAAAAATAGAATTTCTATACCCAAAATTACAGTCTTCGTTAGAAAAAGAAAGTTTTTTACAGTTCTCAATTTCCAGAGCTTCTACTTTGGTAATTGTATCTTTTACTTCTATTCCATAAGCTCCAATATTTTGTATTGGGCATGTACCAACATTACCTGGAATTAAAGATAAGTTTTCTAAACCTCCAAAATTTTGTTGAATGCACCACAGTACGAATTCATGCCAATTTTCACCAGCATTTACAGTTAAATAAACAAAGTCTTCAGTTTGTTTATCTATAGAAATTCCTTTAATGTTTAAGTAGATTACTAATTTGTTAATGTCTTTAGTCAGCAATAAATTACTTCCTCCAGAGAGTAAAAAAACATCTTTTTCCTGTAATAGGATTTGTTGTAAATCGTAATATGAAGAAATTTCTACAAAACGTTTTGCTTTAACATCAATACCAAAAGTATTGTAGTTTTTTAGCGATATGTTTTGCTGAATTTTCAAATTATTTATTATAAGCTTCTAAAGCTTTCTTTAAAATTTCTACTGATGAAATTAAGTCTTTTTCATTTAAAACGTAGGCAATTCTTACCTGTTTTTTTCCTAAACCATTTGTTGAATAGAAACCATTTGCCGGAGCAACCATCACAGTTTGATTTTTAAAACTAAATTTTTCGAGTATCCATTTTGCAAAATCTTCTGCATCATCAACAGGTAATTCTACAACACAGTAAAAAGCACCTTGCGGAACAGCAACCTTAATGCCTTCTATTTTTTGTAATTCTGTAATTAAAGTGTCTCGTCTTTTTCGGTATTCGTTTTTTACATCGTCAAAATAACTTTGAGGTGTGTCTAAAACGGCTTCACTTGCAATTAATGCATAAGTTGGCGGACTTAATCTAGCTTGAGAAAACTTGGTAACAACTTCTTTAAAACGTTTGTTTCTAGTAACAATACAGCCAATTCTAGCACCACACATACTGTATCTTTTAGAAAAAGAATCCACCAAAATAGCATGTTCTTCTAATCCTTTTAGAGTTAAAACTGAGGTATGAGAAACATCATCGTAAATAAATTCACGATAAACTTCATCTACAATTAAATACAAATCATATTTTAAAACTAAAGTTCTTAATTTTTCTAATTCTTCTTTAGAATACAAATACCCTGTAGGGTTAGAAGGATTACAAATAATTATAGCTTTGGTCTTTTTTGTAATTAGTTTTTCAAAATCGGCAATATCTGGCAACGCAAAATTATCTTCAATTTTAGAAACAACAGGAACTACTTTTACTCCAGAAGAAGAAGAGAAACTGCTATAATTTGCGTAAAAAGGTTCGGGTATAATTACTTCATCACCAAAATCGGCAATGGTACTCATGGTAAAATATAAAGCTTCAGAAGCTCCAGTTGTAACCAAAACATCTTCTGTAGAAATAAGAATGTTATTTTTTTTATAATAATCTACTAATTTCTCTCGAAATGTTTTTGAGCCAGATGTTGGTGCGTAAGCAATAACGTCTAAAGAGTTATTTTTTACGGCTTCTAAAGCAATTTGAGGAGTTTTAATATCTGGTTGTCCGATGTTTAAATGAAAAACACGAACGCCTCTTTTTTTTGCTTCTTCAGCAAAAGGAACCAATTTCCTAATTGGAGATTCAGGCATTAAATTTCCTTTTTTAGATATAGAAGGCATATTTTTTGTTTACTTAAAATAAGGTGCAAATTTGCAAAAATATATGAGATCAACCTTTTTTTATTTTAGAAACTTTTTAGATTAAAAAAATACCGAATTTGTAATAAAATTAAACTCTTATTTGTATCTTCAAATTATATGTGTAAAATTTTAAAAATATCACAAACTTTTTCATGTGTATTTCTTTTCATTTTTGCTTTAAGTATTAATGGACAAGAAAGTTTTTACTTTAAGAACAATAAACATAATAAAGAAAAAATTTCTTTTCAATTAATTAATAATTTAATAGTTATACCTTTAAAAGTAAACGGTGTAAAACTATCTTTTATATTAGACACAGGTAGTGACAAAACTATTTTATTTAAACTTTCTGAAACAGATAGCATTGGGTTAAAAAATCCTAAACAAGTAAAGTTACGTGGTTTAGGCATTGGAGAGCCTGTAGATGCGTTAATTTCTAAAAATAATAAAATTGAAATTGATAAAATTAATAGTAACAACCAAACTGTTTTTGTAATCTTAAAAGATTTTTTTGGATTATCCAGTA
>CAYPHE010000017.1:5839-21099 GCA_964410075.1 uncultured Polaribacter sp. | reverse complement strand
TGTGTAAGCAATCTCTTTTTTTATTGACCAAATGCAAGTAAATTTGTATTTATAATTAAAAAGAAGAATCAACATGAGCAATTTTGGAGCTTTTAGTGAAAAAGAAAAAGTAGCAGAAATAAAAGAATACTTAGCAAAAGAGGCTATAGTATTAGATGTTAGAACAGATGAAGAATGGGATGAAGGACACACTGGTTCTGCAAAACATATTGTTTTAAATTATATTCCTGATGAAATAGAAACTATAAAATCTTGGGATAAACCAGTAATTGCTGTTTGCAGAAGTGGAGCAAGAAGCCAACAAGCTACAAATTTTTTAGCGTCTAATGGAGTAGATGTTATTAACGGAGGGCCTTGGCAAAATGTAGACCAATACGTTTAGAACTTTGTGTTAATTAAACCGAACCATTCTTTGTAAAATTATAGAATTGGGTAAGGTAATAAAGTCTTTTTTTTCTGTTTTTAGGGTGATAAAAAAGATACCAATATCTGCAATTTCTCCAGTAATATCGTTGTCTTTTTCCATAATAGTTATGGTGCTTCCAATTTTTACAGGGTAATTGATAAAAAGAATTAACCCAGCTGTAATATTAGAAAGTATAGACCATTGCGCAAAAAAAGCAATTCCTAAAAGAGTTAAAAAAGAGGATATATATATAAGTAATTGACGTTCTTCAACACCCCAAACAAAAGCAATAAAAACGATAGTAGTTACATATAAAAGTACGTTTGTTAATTTAGTAATAATGGCC
Organism: uncultured Polaribacter sp.; assembly: GCA_964410075.1. GTDB lineage: Bacteria > Bacteroidota > Bacteroidia > Flavobacteriales > Flavobacteriaceae > Polaribacter. Next base: position 20,347 of record CAYPHE010000017.1, on the reverse strand, counting down.
AAACGTGCTTTATGTAAATCGAATTTGTTATGAATTTTCTTTAAAGATTTATTTACTATAAATCGAACTAAAAAAAGTACAACAAGTACAATTGCAGTATATACAATTCTGTATTTTACTTCCATATCCATTATTTAAATAAAGATTTTAATTCGGTAGCTTCATTGGGTTGCATTCTTCCTGCTAAAACTAAACTTAATTGTTTACGACGTAAGGCTCCTTCGAAACGTTCTTTTTCCAAATCAGTTTCAGGAATTAATTCTGCAACTTTAGTTGGTTTTCCATTATTGTCTACGGCAACAAAAGTGTAAATTCCTTCGTTTGCTTTTGTTTTCTGTTTCGATTCAATATCATCAATCCAAACATCTACAAACACTTCCATAGAAGAAGAGAAAGCTCTAGAAACTTTGGCTTCTATAGTTAGTACACTTCCAGAAGGTACAGATTTGCTAAAAGCAACATGATTTACAGAGGCAGTAACTACCAATCTATTAGAGTGCCTTCTTGCAGCAATACTGCATGCTCTATCCATTCTTGCTAATAATTCACCTCCAAACAAACTATCTAAATAGTTCGTTTCTCCGGGTAAAACTAAATCTGTTAAAACGGTTAAAGAATCTTTTGGGTGTTTTGCAAGCATTGTGTAATTTTTAGGTAAAGATACACATCACTTCATAAACTATAAAAATTTAAGAAAATAAGCTAAGAAATTTATCGTTTTGTTAACGAACAAATAGCCAAGCGTCTTTAGAAATAGTTCTTTTTACTTTTAAAAGTAGTTTTTCAGCATCAACTCTATTTTCAAAACTTTCAAAAGCTACTTGGGTTAAACCCCATTTGTTTTTACCAATAATTTTAGCTTCAAACCCTTTTTTTATCAATTGTTGTACTTTTTTTTCTGCATTTTTTTCAAATTGAAAAGCACCAGCAATAATATGATAAGGTTTTACAACTTCTTTTTTTACAATTGATAAATTTATAGTTGGTAATGGATCTGTAATAATAAAAGTAGCAGACTGAATTTGTTTTTCTAAAGCGTCTTTTTTTGTAGCAATTTCTTGGTTGGTTTTATGTTGTTGTAATCCAGAAAATGTAGCAAAACCTAAAGTGCAAACCAAAGCTACTGCTGCTGCATATCTTACAAAAACAGGTATTTTTCTGTTCTTTTCTACAGGAACAACTAAAGGAGTTGCTTTAGCTGAGCGAGCAATATTTTGAGAACTAAAATTAGATAAACCAAAAGAAGAGGTTAAGAAATTAGTGGTACTTTCTGGTTCGAAAATAATTTTGTTTTCAATATTTAAAGACAAACTTCCTAAATTTTCTAATACTACTTTTTCGGTTTGTAATTTTTTCTTCCATTTTATTACAGACAGAGAAATTGCAGTTGTTGCTTTTTCAAAAGAAATATTTTCTACAGAAGCAATATAATTTGCCAATAAACCATCATTATGAGATAAATGGCTGTTAAAACCAATCTGTTTTTTTGGCGGATAAAAAGTATGATTTTCGTTAACTACAGCACCAATAGTATTTGTTACAAACCCTCCAAAATCGGGTACAATTACGCAATCGTATCTATACAATAAATCGTTGATGTAGTTGGTTAAATTCATAATAACAAAAATAGAAAAATAGAAATATTATAAGTAGTAATCTGTAAAATGTTATTCACAATTTTAAGATTTAAATTAAAATAGTAAAAATCACTATTTTAGCATAATGAGATTTGTTTTAAAAAACCTACTACTCTTTTTTTTCTTTTTTTGGTATAATATTTTACAATCTCAGGCTGTTAATGAGCATAAATACATTAATGAAAAATTATCTTTTTTAAAGACAACTACAAACGATTCTCTAAAAAGCGTTTTATATAACGAAATTTCTGAAAAAGCAGCTTTATTAAAGCTTGATGATAAGCAAAGTCAGTTTGCAGATTCGGCAATTTATTTTTCAAAAAAAGCTAACATTCCTACTTTATATATAAGAAGTATTACTTCTAAAATAAATGCAGCAATTGTAAAACAAGACACAACAACTGTAAATCAGCTTTTTAAAGAAGGATTAAATTTTGCTAAAACAAAGCCTGTCAAAAAAGACAATTCTTACTTTTTAAAGTTTAAGATTAGAGAAATTTATTTTAAAATTCGTCAAGGAAAACTTACTTCTAAAGAAGGTTTATTAGAGTTTCAAAGTATCTATAATGCTATTAAAACCTCAGATAAATATGATATTATTACAGAATTAGTCGGTAGAATTTCTTTGTTGTATAGAAACAGAAAAGAATTAGGAAAAGCATTAAATTACAATACTCTAGAAATTGAGTATGCTCAAAAAAGCAACAATGCAAAAGAAGTAGCTTCAGCAAAAATAACAGAGTTAGATCTTTCATATCAATTAATTCCGAGACCTATAAAATCTGAAGATGTTCTTCCTTTGATAAAAAAAGCAAAGGAAGCAGAAGTTTACATGCGTAAAAATGAAATTTTTGATATTTTACCTTTTGCCCAATTGTATTTGGCTAAATTTTATATTCATGAAACTAGTTATAAAAAGGGAGAAGATTTATTAAATTCTATTAGTGACAGTTCTTCTACCAGAATTGTTTTTTCTAAATACGAACAACTTTGTGAAATTGCAAAATCTACCAATCATTTAAAAAAATACAGAGCATATACTTTAAAATTTAAACCTGTTGCATACAAAACCAAACGTCCTTTTGTAGCTTTAAATGTTCATAATTATTTAATAGACTATTTTGTAAAAAGTAAACAAAAAGATTCGGCTAGTTTTTATGCAAATAAGTTAGAGTATAATTTACACCAAGTAGATACAACTCAGTTTTTAGACTATGTGTATTTTAGTTACGATGTGCTTTCTAATCATTATTTAGGAAGTAACACAACAAAAAGTTTGCAGTATAAAGATTATGCAAATAGAATTACACAACAGATAGTTGCAAATCAAAAAGAAGCCTTTTTAAATATTATAAAATATAGAGAAGAGGTAGAAAACCTTCAGGATAAAAACTCTAATTTACAAACTACAGTTAGTGTTATTAAAAACAATCTATTTTTAATTGTTGCTATTGCTCTCGTATTATTAGCTTTTGTTTTTTATTATTTTAAAGCGTATAAAAAAAGTGATGAAAAATCGAAGATAATTGCTGAAGAAAAAGAAGAAATTATTAAAAAAGTAGAACGAAAAAGTATCATTTTAAATAACAAGCAGAAAATATATTTAGATGATATTAAATTTATAAAAGCAGAAAGAAACTATGTTGAGTATTACTATAACGATAAAAAAATGCTAGATAGAAATCTTTTAAAAAATGTTTTAGAGCAATTGCCTCCAAACTTTACCAAAACTCATCGTTCTTACATTGTTAACAAGAATTATATTAAAACAATTAATAGCGATTCTGTAGTCTTAACACCCAATATAGAAATTCCAATTTCTAGAACTTTTAAAAACAATGTAAAGATGTAATTGTAGTTCGTACCCGAATACTTGTAGTTCGTCCCAAAGACTTAATTTTATTGGATTTTTCAGATATTTTTGATGCAAAACCATTAAAATTATGAAAACAAAATTACACACATTTGTATTACTATTTTTAGCAATTTATACCTTTTCTCAAAACCAAATTGGCGCAAAAATTGTTTTTTCTGAAGCCAAAGCAAATTTTGGTCAAGTAGCGGCAATTAATAATAATGGAGATTTTTTAATCTCTTCTGCAGCTTATCAATTTAGTACAGACCAAAAAGGGTTTGCTAGAGTGTATAACTTTCAGAATAATAATTGGACTCAAGTTGGTAACGACTTAATTGGAAATACAAATGGAGACACCTTTGGTTTATCAGTAGCTATGAATGAAACAGGTAATACTGTTGCAGTTGGAGCAATACAATTAAACGATGGAAATTACTCAGGTCCCGGTTATGTAAAAGTATTTCGATTCTCTTCAGGGCAATATGTTCAAATAGGTAACGATATTATTGGAGAAACTACAGGAGATAATTTTGGAAGAAATATTTCTATAAATGGAGATGGAACAAAAATTATTATAGGAGCAATTTTTAATGATGCCAATACTGGAAATCAATTTTCAAGTAACGGACATATTAGAGTTTATGAGTTTAACGGCACCAATTGGAGTTTAATGGGTACTGAGATTGATGGAGATATGCCTAACGATAATTTTGGAGATTCTGTAGATATTAGTAAAGATGGAAATAGAATAGTTGCAAGTGCTTCTGGGTTCGACTCTGGTGGAGTTAATAAAGGTTTGGTACGCGTTTTTCAATTTTCTGGTGGCGGTTGGAGTAAAGTAGGTAGTGATATTATTGGAACAGCAGACAATGATCGATTGACCAATGTTGGTATAAGTGATGATGGAAATAGAATTTCTTTAAGAACAAAAGGAGTTGTTAAAGTTCTAGAATATAATGGAAGTCAGTGGGTACAGTTAGGTAATGACATTACTGGATTAAATAGCGATATTGGTTCTTCTAATATAGATAATACAGGAAATTTAATTACAGTTGCATCTAGATTGTCAAACAGTAATACAGGGTATATTCAACTTTATCAATATAATAATACAACTTGGAGTCAAGTAGGAAACACAATTACTGGAGATGTTTCTGGAGATAATTTAGGAACTTCAGTAGAAGTTAAAAATGGTTATGTTGTAGCTGGTTCATCAGATTTTAATTTGAATACAGAAGATAATGGAGGAGTAAGGGTTTATAATTTTAATACTTCGTTATCTATCGAAACAACTAAGTTTTCAAATGATATTTCTTTGTTTCCAAATCCTACAACAGATCAAATTAGTATTAAGGGTGTTCAGGTTAAAAATATTACTGTATTTAATTTAAACGGACAACAAATCTTCAGTTCTTCAAAAGAAACTATTTCTATAAAAGATTTCCCAAAAGGAATGTATCTCTTAAAAATTATCGATTTAAAAGGTAAAACCATTTACAGGAAAATTATAAAAAACTAAGATGTATCCCTCTCTTTAAAAACTTGTCTATCATAAAGATAATGGTTCAGTAAGTAGCTTTTCAATAAAAATTAATTTATATTTTTTAGATTTTTTTTAGGATTTTTGTCTTAAAGCATAAAATAAGAAAAGTTACTTGCTGTTTATTACAAAAAATGATAAAAATTAAACTTTTAGATTAGGTGTAACTATTTTAAAAATAGTTATATAAACTAGTAAAAACCATTCTATGAAAACTACATTATTAGTAATGATATTGTCAATATTATCATTACACACACAAAGCCAAACACAGTTAGGAGAAAATTTACAAGGAGAAGATATGTCTAACCTGTCTGGTACAGCCATAGCAATGAACAACAATGGTAATTTTGTTGCAGTGGGTGCACCACAAGCAATTATTGCTGTTAATGGAGGTATTTCAATAAGAGGAGGTCATGTAAGAACTTATGCATATAATGGTACATCTTGGACAGCTGGTGCAGATTTTGATGCCGAAGCTAAAGGAGACAGTATGGGGTTTTCGGTAGCTGTTAATGGAGATGGTTCTATTATTGCTTGTGCAGCTCCAGAAGGAGATCCAAACGGAGTAAATAGTGGCTATGTTCATGTTTATATTGCTCAAGGAGACAATCCTATTACACCAAATTTTTACATAAGATTAGGTGAAGATTTAGACGGAGAAAGTTCTGTAGACCGATTTGGACAATCAATTGCAATTAACGATGCAGGTACTCGATTAATTGTTGGTGCTCCAGGAGGAAATTATGTAAAAGTTTTTCAAAAAGAAACTTTTGCAGATCCTTGGACACAGTTAGGAGCAACTTTATCTGGAGATACCAATGGAGATCTTTTTGGAACATCGGTAGATATTAATGCTGTTGGAGATAGAATTGTTGTTGGAGCAATTACAAATAATGCTGCGGGTTCTGGTGCAGGTAGAGCTAAAGTATATGAATTGGTAAATGGAGACTGGGTGCAGTTGGGGTCTAATATTGATGGACAAGCAGGTGATCAAGCAGGTAATACAGTATCTATAGATGATGTAGGAGATACAGTGGCTGTAGGTTTTCCTGGTTTTGCAGCACCAGGTGTAAATAATTCTGGAGCAGTAAAAATTTTCGATTTGGTTAGTAATTCTTGGCAACAAAGAGGAAATAGCATTATAGGTAGAGCTTTTGAAACAATTGGAGGTTCTGGAAATAACCAACAGGAAGGAGCTGTAGATTTACATGCAGGAGGAACAAGAATTGCAATTGGTTCTAAAACATATACCAATCAAAATGTTACACAAAGTGGATTTATTGCTCATTATGAATTTGATAGAGGAGTTTGGACTAAAACTGGAAATGACGTTGTAGGTAATGCAAACGGAGATGAGTTTGGAAGCTCTGTAGCTATAAACGATTCTGATGGAACCATTATAGCTGGAGGAGCTGCTTTTGCAGATACAAATGGTAACGATAGTGGCTACTCTGCAGTATATGATTTTAAGACTGTTTTAAGTATTTCTGAGTCTGAATTCGCAGAAAAAAGTATTTCTATGTTTCCAAATCCAAGTTCAGCTAAAATATATATAAAAGGAGCAACAATTAAAACGGTAGACTTCTTTAATATTAGCGGTAAAAAAATAAAAACATTTTTATCGAATACTATAGATGTTAGCAGCTTTGCTAGAGGAATATACTTTGTAAAGATTACATCAAATTCTAATTTAGTTAACTACAAAAAATTAGTTGTAAAATAAAGTAACCATATTTTTTTTAACTTGTAGCCAATTGCTATAAGATGAAAGAAGAAAAATTATTGGCTATTTTGCGTTTGCAAAAAAGCAAATCTGTTGGAGATATCTCTGCGAAAAAACTAATTGTAAACGTAGGAGATGTTGAGCAAATTTTTAAAGAAAAACCTGCTGCTTTACAGAAAATTAATGGAATCGGTTCTCATGTAATTCGGTATTTATTTGATGAAGAAAATCTAAAAAATGCTGAAAAAGAACTCGAAATTATCAATACAAATAAAATTGAGTATTCTTATTTTTTAGATGATGATTATCCTACAAATTTGCAACACTGTGTAGATAGTCCAATTTTAATTTTTAAAGACGGAAACTTTAATTTAAATGATCGAAAAGTAATTTCTATTGTTGGTACTAGAAATGTTACCAATTACGGAAAAGCTTTTTGCGAAGAACTGATAGAGGAGTTGGCGGTTTATAATCCGATTATAGTAAGTGGATTTGCTTATGGTGTAGATATTTGTGCTCATAAAGCAGCTCTTAAAAATAATTTAGAAACAGTTGGGGTTTTGGCTCATGGGTTAGGTCAAATTTATCCAAAAGTTCATAAAAAATATGTGCATCAGGTTTTAGAAAAAGGAGGTTTTATTACAGATTTTTGGTATAATGAAAACCCATTACGAGAAAATTTTTTAAAACGAAATAGAGTTGTGGCAGGTATTTCAGATGCGGTTGTTATTGTAGAATCTGCAGAAAAAGGAGGTTCTTTAGTTACTGCAGAAATTGCAAATTCTTACAGTAAAGATGTTTTTGCCTTACCAGGAAAAATATCGGACTTATATAGTAAAGGTTGCAATAGTCTTATTAAAACCAATAAAGCACAATTATTAACCAATGCATTAGATATTGTAAAACAACTGAATTGGGATTTACAACAGAAACCAAAAGTCATTCAAAAGCAACTATTTGTTTCTTTAACTGAAGATGAACAAAAAATTTTCGATTGCCTTCAACAACACAATATTTTAGTATTAGACCAAGTTGCAAAATTTTGCAATATCCCTATATTTAAATTATCGTCAATTTTATTGCAAATGGAATTAAAAGGATTGGTACAACCTTTACCAGGAAAGCAGTTTACTTTAGCTTAAATATCGTTATTTTTGTTTGCAAATCAACCAGAAAATGGAAGAAGAACAAAAATTAATTTCTAAGAAAAAACCTGCATTTCCTATTAATGACATGCTGGATAATTTTTTGGTAGAACACAATAGAAGTACAAAAATTCCTATTTTTTATAACGATTTGTTGCGTTTTCAAGGTTGTGTGGTTGTGTACGATAAAAATGATGAAGATACGCTTTGGGTTAGAACTTATTATGCAGAACATGATCGATTAGAAATTGACCAAAGCTTAAAAAAAATATATACCTTACTGCATTCAGATGGTAGTGATGGGATTATCCCATTTTTAAATGTCGATGCTATTGATTTCTGTACGTTCGGTAATTCTAAACCTTTTAGAATAAAAATAAGAAATATTTTAAACGATAATTTCACCTATTTCTATGTTAAAAAAACAGATGCTTCTAGAGTTTATGGTTTAGAGTTAGAGCATATTTTATCTCCCTACAATATCAACTATTTGGTGTATAAAGACACTCTAATCGAAGATCATATTTCAGGAATTCCTGGAGATGATTTTATTAAGAATTTTCTACCAAAATGTTCAGAATCAGAAAAATCTCAAATAGCCAAAGAGTTTGTCAAATTTAAAGAGCGTTGTTTTATTCGTTTATTAGGAGATATGCGCTCGTATAATTATGTAATAGCACCTACACACGATTTTGATAAAATTGTATATCGAATTAGAGCCATAGATTTCGACCAACAATCTTTTGAAGGGAATTTAAAAGTATACAACCTTCAGTTTATGAAAGAGAATTATAAAATGGTAGATATGGTCAGCAAAAAACTGCAAGCCAGTTCTATAAAACAGTACGAAATAGAAGAGCGTTCTTATATTGCAAAGCGTATGATAAGTTCTCCAGATAGAACAGCTCATTTGATTAAATGTATGAAAAATGATTCCATATCATTACCCCATCATATAGAAAAATTAAAAAAAGAAGTGGGTGCTTATGCAAATGATATTCAATTTAAAAAATGCCAAAATATGGGTGAAATTTTAGATACAATTCTTGCTTTTGTAAGGCGTAATTATCTAGATTTATCAAACAAATAATAGTAATTGATTGTTTTTTTAGTAAAATCTCTTTTAAAATAGAATACAGAATCATTAGAGTTTTACATTAATATTATAATAAAAACCAAACTTCCAAAATTCCCTTTTTAGCTATAGGTAAAATTTCAATATCAAATAAAAAATGGTAATTTTGCACAACTTTCAAAACAAACTAAATGCAATACAATAGAATTCTTTTAAAATTAAGTGGAGAAGCTCTAATGGGGGAAAGACAATATGGTATAGACCCAAAAAGATTAGCAGAATACGCACAAGAAATAAAAAAAGTAGTAGATAAAGGAGTAGAAGTTGCTATTGTAATTGGTGGAGGAAATATTTTTAGAGGAGTTGCAGGAGCCAGTAATGGGATGGATCGTGTTCAAGGAGACCACATGGGTATGTTGGCAACTTGTATTAACGGTTTGGCTTTACAGAGTGCTTTAGAAGACGCAGGAATAAATACGCGTTTGCAAACAGCTTTAGAAATTAAAGAAGTTGCAGAGCCATACATTAAAAGAAAAGCAATAAGACATTTAGAAAAAGGTCGTGTTGTTATTTTTGGAGCAGGAACAGGAAACCCGTATTTTACAACGGATACAGCAGCGGTTTTAAGAGCTATAGAAATTCATGCAGATGCAATTTTAAAAGGAACTAGGGTTGATGGAGTGTATGATGCAGACCCAGAAAAAAATAAAGATGCAATTAAGTTTGATGAAATTTCGTTTAAAGACGTAATTAATAAAGGACTAAAAGTTATGGACATGACTGCATTTACTTTAAGTGAAGAAAATAAACTACCTATAATTATTTTTGATATGAATAAAAACGGAAATTTAGAAAAACTAATTTCTGGAGAAAAAATAGGAACAGTTGTTGATGTATTATAAAAAATTTAATCTTTAAAATTACTAAAGATGAACGAAGAAATAGAATTTATTTTAGATACTGCAAAAGAGGCTATGGACAAAGCCATTAGCCACTTAGAAAAAGAATTGAAATCCATTAGAGCGGGTAAAGCAACGCCAGCAATGTTAAGTACAGTAATGGTAGATTATTATGGTTCGCAAACCCCGTTAGCTCAGGTAGCCAATGTAAATACACCAGATGCTAGAACGTTAAGTATTCAACCTTGGGAAAAAAATATGTTGCAAGAAATTGAAAAAGCAATTCAATTGGCAAACTTAGGTTTTAATCCAATGAATAATGGTGATGTTATTATGATTAACGTACCACCACTAACAGAGGAAAGAAGAAAAAATTTAGCAAAACAAGCAAAAGCAGAAGCAGAAGATGCTAAAGTTGGTGTAAGGAATGCTAGAAAAGAAGCAAATAACGATATTAAAAAGTTAGACGCTTCTGACGATATGAAAAAAATTGCTGAAGATGACGTTCAAAAATTAACAGACAATTTTGTGAAAACAATCGACGATAAATTAGCCGTTAAAGAAAAAGAAATACTAACAATATAAATTACTAGTAAAATTTACAAAAACTGTCTGAAATTTTTTTCAGACAGTTTTTTTATAACAACATACTTTTAAGAAAGTAAATGAACTTCTGGACAAAATTTGCAGGCTTAGTTTTAAGAAATCGTTATTTGGTTTTAATTATTATAGCCATTATTACAGGATTGCTGTCTACGCAATTTAAATACATGAAGTTTTCTTATACAGAAGCTAACTTGTTACCCAAAGACAACGAAGCTATTGTAGATTATAACAAATTTTTAGACATTTTTGGAGAAGAGGGTACCTTAGTTATTTTAGCTGTAAAAGATTCATCTATTTTTACTCCAAAAAAATTTAATGCTTGGAATGATTTTGTAGCGCAATTCGATAGTATACCAGAAGTAGATTATACACTATCAATTAAAGATATTCAACAGCTAAAGGCAGACAGAAAACAACGTAAGTTTGTTTTAGAACCTCTTTACAAAGAAAAGCCTACTACAATTTTAGAAGTTAAAGGTATAAAGAAGCAACTGTTCGAAAACCTTCCTTTTTACGATAATTTATTATTCAATAAAGAAACAGGTACGCTACAAACAGCCATTTACCTGAATAAAGAAATTGTAAATACACCAAAACGAAAAACTTTTGTTATTGATGTACTCCTTCCGGCTATAAAAAAATATGAAACTGAAAATAATATAGATGTTCGTGCATCTGGGATGCCTTATGTAAGAACATTAAATGCTCAAAATATTCAAGATGAAATATTACTGTTTGTAGTTGGTGCAATTTCTATAACGGCAATTATTTTCTTCTTTTTCTTCCGTTCTTTTAGAGCAACATTTATTACACTTTTAGTAGTTTTAATTGGGGTTACTTGGGCGTTTGGATTTATAGGTTTGTTCCGCTTTGAAATTACGGTACTATCAGCATTAATTCCGCCTTTAATTATTGTAATAGGAGTGCCTAATGCAGTGTTCTTAATTAATAAATATCAACAAGAAGTAAAAAAACACGGTAACCAAGCCAAGTCTTTACAGCGTGTAATTACCAAGATTGGTAACGCTACGTTAATGACAAATATTACCACAGCTTCTGGGTTTGCAACCTTTGTTTTTGTAAAAAGTAGTTTGCTCCGCGAATTTGGTATCCTAGCTTCTGTAAACATCATTAGTATTTTTGTATTGGCATTATTAATTATACCAATACTTTACAGTTTTATGCCTTTGCCAAAGAAAAAGCATTTGATTCATTTAGATAGAAAGTGGATTGAAGGTATTGTCAATTGGATGGAAAAAATGGTAAGAAACAAACGAATTACCATTTATTTTGCTTCCGTTTTTGTAATTATTTTAGGAATTATTGGGGTTTATCAAATTAAGGTTTCTGGTAGTTTAACAGAAGATATGCCTAAAGGTTCTGGCTTTTATAAAGATATCAAGTTTTTTGAACAGGAATTCGGTGGTATTATGCCTTTAGAAATACTTATCGATACCAAAAAAGAAAATGGTGTTATGAAATTATCGGTCTTAAAAAAGATGGATAAATTATGTGAAGCCATTGCAGACTTTCCTGAACTCTCTAAGCCAATTTCTGTTGTAAATTTGGTGAAATATTCTAAACAAGCTTATTATAAAGGAAACCCTAAATATTATCAATTACCATCTACACAAGAGCAAAGTTACATTTTGGCATATACCAAAAATTCAGATACAGATGCTTCATCACTAAATACTTTTGTAGACAAAACAGGAAGATATGCTAGAATAACTACTTTTATGAAAGGTATTGGAACCGATCAAATGGAAATTATTCAAAACCGAATTCAAGAAGTAATAGATAAAGAGTTTCCAAAAGAACGCTTTTCAGTTGCCCTAACGGGGAAAGCATTAATTTTTATCAAAGGAACTAATTATTTAATCAATAACTTGGTTGTTTCATTATCCTTAGCCATTATACTAATAGCTATTTTTATGGCTTGGATGTTTCGTTCTTTAAGGATGATTTTTATTTCTCTAATCCCGAATGTTTTACCATTATTAATTACTGCAGGCTTAATGGGCTTTTTTAATATTCCAATAAAACCATCTACAATACTGGTCTTTAGTATTGCCTTTGGTATTTCAGTAGACGATACTATTCACTTTTTAGCAAAATACCGTCAAGAATTAATTGCAAATAATTGGAAAGTAAAAACTTCTGTATATAGAGCTTTACGAGAAACAGGTGTAAGTATGTTTTATACATCAATAGTATTGTTTTTTGGGTTTTTAACCTTTACATTATCAAGTTTTGGTGGTACAATTGCTTTAGGTGGTTTGGTTTCTATAACTTTATTATTGGCAATGGTTTCTAACTTATTGTTATTACCATCTTTACTACTTTCTTTCGAAAAGAAAATTGCTAACCAAAAAACATTTAAAGAACCAAAAATGAAAATTTTCCCTCCAGAAGAAGAGGTTGAAAAATAAATACTTAGTTTAGGTTTAGGTGATCAACTTTAACAAAACATTTCATTCATAAAAAAGTATCTTTACTTATCGAAAGATTTTTAAGTAAAAGGAAAATAAAATTTATTTATAAATATGAATGTAGCACAACTACTTCAAGAAAATCCAATATTACAAGAAGTAAAAATAAAAGGTTGGGTAAGAACATTTAGGAGTAATCGTTTTATTGCTTTAAATGATGGGTCTACCATAAAAAACATCCAGTGTGTAATTGATTTTGAAAACACCGATGAAGAAATTTTAAAACGAATTTCTACAGGCGCGGCAATTGCAATTTCAGGAAATTTAGCAGAAAGCCAAGGTAGAGGTCAAAATGTAGAAATTAAGGTTACACAAATTGAAATTTTAGGAGATTCTAATCCAGATGAATACCCTATTCAACCAAAAAAACACAGTTTCGAATTTTTAAGAGAAAATGCACATTTAAGAACTAGAACAAATACGTTTAGTGCAGTAATGCGTTTACGATCTAAATTGTCTTTTGCGGTACACCAATACTTTCAAGATCGAGATTTTAATTATGTACACACGCCAATTATTACGGGGTCAGATGCAGAAGGTGCAGGGGAGATGTTTCAAGTAACTAATTTTAAATTGAATAATGCTCCAATTGATGAAAATGGGGCTGTAGATTATTCAAAAGATTTTTTCGGTAAAGAAACCAATCTTACAGTTTCTGGCCAATTAGAGGCAGAAACATATGCAATGTCTTTAGGAAAAGCATATACTTTTGGACCAACTTTTAGAGCAGAAAATTCAAATACTACTCGCCATTTAGCAGAATTCTGGATGATAGAACCAGAAGTTGCTTTTATGGATTTAGATGGTAATATGGATTTGGCGGAAGATTTTATCAAATATGTTATTAATTACGTTTTAGAAAAATGTGAAGACGATTTGGCTTTTTTAGACCAGCGTTTTTCACAAGAAGAAAAGAGCAAACCACAAGCTCAAAGAAGCGAATTGACTCTTTTAGAAAAACTTCGCTTTGTAGTTGATAATAATTTTAAGCGAGTTTCTTATACAGAAGCAATAGATATTTTAAGAGATTCTAAGCCAAATAAAAAGAAAAAATTTCAATTTCCAATTAACGAATGGGGTGCCGACTTACAGTCGGAACACGAACGTTATTTGGTAGAAAAACACTTTAAATGTCCTGTAATTTTATTTGATTATCCAGCTAATATAAAAGCGTTTTACATGCGTTTAAATGAAGATGGAAAAACAGTAAGGGCAATGGATGTATTGTTTCCAGGTATTGGTGAAATTGTTGGAGGATCTCAAAGAGAAGAACGATACGATGTGTTAATTGAAAAAATGAAAGCCTTAAACATAGAAGAAAAAGAGCTATGGTGGTATTTAGATTTACGTAAATTTGGAACAGCTGTACATTCTGGTTTTGGATTAGGTTTTGAACGTTTGGTACAGTTTGTGACAGGAATGAATAATATTAGAGATGTAATTCCTTTTCCTAGAACACCGCAAAGTGCAGAATTCTAAGTTTTTTTGTAATTTTAAATAAAATGTAAATTTATGGGAACAATAGATATTCAA
>CAYPHE010000017.1:0-5739 GCA_964410075.1 uncultured Polaribacter sp. | reverse complement strand
AGTTTTTTTGTAATTTTAAATAAAATGTAAATTTATGGGAACAATAGATATTCAAAATACTATAAAAGGCGATTTAATAGAAAAAATACTTTCTACAGATAATGAAAAATTACTATCTGCAATTGCAACAATATTTGACCTTGCGAACAAAGAAAAAGAAGAAAAGTCTATAAAAATATCAGAAACTCAAGAGCAAATATTAGAATACGGATTAAAAGATTACGAAGCTGGAAATATTATATCTCAAGAGGAGTTAGATAGAATTGATGCTGAATGGATGAAATAAAAATTGTTTGGACCAAAGCCTCAATTTATCAAAGAAATTTAATATTTGAATATTGGAATAATAGAAATGGTAATAAGAATTATTCTAAAAAAATAAATTTAGAGTTCAAAAGAAAATTAAAACAACTTGTTAAATTTCCAGAAATTGGTATTCAAATAGAAAATTACGATCTAAGGTCTATTTTTTACAATCAATATTCAATAATTTACAAGTTTAAAGATAAAACAATAGCCGTTATCTCAATTTGGGATAATAGACAGAATCCAGAAAGGTTATTAAAACTATTAAAAGAAAATAAATAGCTAAATGCTAAAACAAAGTTTACAATACAAATTATTACAAAAATTATCTCCTCAACAAATTCAGTTGATGAAGTTAATTCAATTGCCTACACAAGCTTTTGAAGAGCGTTTAAAGCAAGAAATAGAAGAAAACCCAGCTCTAGATACTGGAAAAGAAGAAAAAGATGATTTTGAGGACAACTTAGCAGACGAATATGATGATGCTGGAACAGAAAAAATAGATGCAGAAGATATTAATATTGATGAATATTTAAGCGATGATGAGGTTCCGTCTTACAAAACACAAGCCAATAATTATAGTGCGGATGATGATGACAAAACAATACCTTATGCAGCAGGCACAACCTTTCATCAATCTCTAAAAAATCAATTAAATACGTTTCGTTTAGATGATGAAGAGCGAGCTATTGCAGAGTTTTTAGTGGGCAGTATAGATGATAGTGGCTATATAAGAAGAGATATTTTAGATTTGGTAGACGATTTGGCATTTACAGCTAATGTGTTTACTACAGAAGAAAAAGTAATTACTGTTTTACAAAGAGTGGTACATAAACTAGATCCAATAGGGGTTGGTGCCCGTAACTTAAAAGAGTGCTTAGTTATTCAATTAAAAAGTAAAGAAACCAATAAAATTAGGAGTTTAGCAATTGCAATTCTAGATACAGCTTTTGATCATTTTGTAAAAAAACACTACAAAAAATTAATGGAAAAATTTTCCATTTCTGAAGATGAACTTAAAGAAGTAAACACAGAAATAGCAAAATTGAATCCAAAACCAGGAAGTTCTTATGCGGGTAACAATAAAATTGCCGAGCAAATTGTTCCAGATTTTACCATTAAAATTTTAGATGGTGAATTAGATTTGACTTTAAATGCTAGAAATGCACCAGAATTACACGTTTCTAGAGAATACAATAACATGCTTAAAGGCTATAAAGAAGCCAATGTAAAAAGCAAATCTCAAAAAGATGCAGTGTTCTTTATCAAACAAAAGTTAGATGCTGCTAAATGGTTTATAGATGCAATTAAACAACGCCAGCAGACTTTATTGGTAACCATGAATTCGATTATGCATTTTCAGTATGATTATTTTTTAACGGGTGATGAACGAAAGTTGAAGCCAATGATTTTAAAAGATATTGCTGATAAAATTAATATGGATATTTCTACGGTTTCTAGGGTTGCTAATAGTAAATATGTTTCTACTCCTTACGGAACAAAACTAATTAAAGAGTTCTTTTCAGAATCTATGAAAAATGATCAAGGAGAAGATGTTTCTACCAAAGAAATTAAAAAAATTCTGGAAACTGTTATTGCAGAAGAAAATAAAAGAAAGCCCTTAACAGATCAAAAACTTTCAGAAATTTTAAAAGAAAAAGGATATCCGATTGCACGTAGAACTGTAGCTAAATATAGAGAACAATTAGACTTACCAGTAGCTAGATTACGCAAAGAAATTTAATGCGATTTTACAACTTAATATCTGTTATATTTCACCCAATGGTTGTGCCTACCATTGGTGTGGTTTTGTACTTTTTATTGGTGCCATCAAGTTTACAGCAAGAACAAAAATTAGCTGTTTTAGGACTAATTTTTGTGGCTACCTATTTAATTCCGCTTTGTATTTTATTTCTTTTTAAGAAGTTAAAATTTATCAATTCTTTTAGAGCAGATACCATAAAAGAAAGAAAAGTTCCTATCGCAATAATGATTGTTTTATTCTATTTGTTAGGAAATACATTTGACAATATAGCGAACCTTAGAGATTTAACTTTTTTGTTTTATGGAACTTCTTTAGGTTTATTTTTAATTTATACCTTTTTTTTATTTAAAATTAAAACAAGTATTCACTTACTATCTTTAGGAATAGCAACTAGCTTTTTTATGTTAATAAATAAGTTACATGTGTTTAATTTTATGTGGATTGTAATTGTATGTATTTTATTATCGGGTATAGTTGCTAGTGCAAGATTACATTTAAAAGCACATACAAATCTCGAAGTTTATTTAGGTTACGCTTTTGGTTTTTTGTCTCCAATAATTCTATTTTACTTTTTATAAAAAGTAGAATAACAGCCCTAATCTTAAAGTTTTGGTACTTATGCTTTCTTCATTTAAAGTAGCGTTTTCATAAAGCGGAGTTAATCCATAAAAAGCAGTAAGGTTAAATTTTCCAAATCCAGCAGTTAATGTAGCGCCATATTGCCACTTTCTTAAAGAAGAAATATTGTTATAGGTAATAGTACTGTTGTTTTCTGTAAAAGTTACTGTATTGTTTAAATTGTAAAGAAATGTAACACCTCCATAAATACGCCAAAACTTGTATTTTTTTGCAGTAGATGTTCTCCATCTTATTTGTAAAGGAAGTTCTAGGCTAACAATATTAATTTTGTTTGCTAGTGTAGAAGTTCCATCGCTAAAGATAGTTTTGTTGTTAATTTCTTCAATTTTTAAATTATGATTAAAAAAATCTGCAACGATACCAACTCCACCAGCAATTGCAAAAGTTCCATTTTCATTTAAAATAATATCTTTTATAAATCCTCCTGATAGTGAATATGAGAAATTATCGTTTTCTATGTTTTGAGGCTGATCTATAAATTGAGAGTAAGAAATACTTAAGTATAATTGATCTTCAGCATAATAATCTCCTAATTGTAAAGAGTCTTTTTGAGAAAAAGTTACTATAGAAAATAATATGTAAGTAAAAAAAACTAGTTTTTTCATGTCTTAAAAATACCTAATAAAATATAAATTATTTCCTTTTTTATAAGGAAAGTTATTTAACGTAAAAAAGGACAATTCTATATAGAATTGTCCTTTTTTATTTACTATTAAAGTTACTAATTACTGATCTTTAGCAGCAGAGTAACTTATTTTTAAAGCGTTAACTTCTCTTAATTGTTCTCTAATATCTGTAATAGTACCTACGTTTGCTCTTTTATCTGCTTTGATAGAAGTTGTCATACGTAAGTGTTTGTCTTCAGATATTTTATCTCTTCTGCTTAAAATAAAAGCAGGTACATCTTCAGCAGTTCCAATTTTATCATTCAATTGAATTCTGTTAAAACCATTACCATATTTCGGGTCAACAGCTTTACCTACATAAATGGTACTTACTAAGCTCTTATCTTCTAATTTCTTTACTTCAGAAGCACTAGGTAAAACCGGATTTTCTACTTTTAAGTCAGTTTCTCTCATGGTTGTAGTTACCATAAAAAAGAATAATAACATAAAAACGATATCTGGTAATGCCGCCGTGTTTACTGGAGGTAAACCTTTTTTCTTCTTTCTAAATTTAGACATAGTTTGTGCTATTTAAAAATTAATCAGATGTTGGTTCTGCATCAGTAATAATCTGTGGATACGCTTTTTTAATATCCTCATATCTTACTTTTAATGATTCAGCTCTACTTTCTTGATCTTTATCATCTTTAATCTTTTTATACTGTTCTTCTAATTCAGTATAAGAGATATTATAGCGCTCCAAACTTAAAGCATTTCTTAGATCTGTGTATGCACCAATCAATTCGCTTTGTACTTTTACATAAGTTCCATATTCAGTTAATCTATCACTAGTAACTGTAATAATTGCTTTGTTTGGATGATCAGATGATTCAGGATCTCTTTCTCCTTTACAGTATGTACAGGGTCCAGTAGCAGTTCCATCTACTATTTTTCCTTCACCACCACCATTATCAATAAACTTAGCTGCAGCTGCTTTAAGGTCTTCAATTTTCATTTCTTCACCTTCAACTAACAACTCATTATTTCTATTAATGTTAATTTCGAAAATATTTTTCTCTTTAACAATTGGTGGTTCAAATTCTTCTGGTGGTTTTTCTGAAAGTCGTTTAGGAACTCCAGAATCTACATTCATTGTAGTAGTTACCAAAAAGAATATTAAAAGCAAGAAGGCAATATCTGCCATAGATCCTGCATTAATTTCTGGATTTTCTCTTCTTGCCATCTGTTTGTTATTTAATTAATCCTCTAACTAAGTCAACTACAAAACCAAAACCAGCGATAGCTCCTAGTATTATACTATACATAATACCTGTACCAACCCATTTGTTTGTAGAAGAACCTGCTTCACCACCTTCTAAAACCATGCCATTATTATCAAGAACAGCAATTGAATTGTCTGAAGTTGAGTAAGCTATAATAAGAAGTACACCTAAAACAGCTAAACTTAATAACATTTTCTTAAGATTCTCTGGATTTCTAACTAAAGTCCAAAGAGATAGTAATATTGCAATAGCAACAGCAGCCACAAATAATGTAGTAGAAAAATATATGATAGGACTAATTAATGAATTTTGTAAATCTACGTCTTCCTGAAGCGCATCTCCATCAGCCATAAAAATTCTGATGAAAAGGATTGCACCTACAATAGCAATGAGGGCAATCAGAATGTTTAATATTTTTGAAAAATTATTGCCTTTCATTATAAATTATTTTTTGTATTTAACCAATAAATCAATTAATTGGATTGATGCGTCTTCCATTGCGTTTACGATACTATCGATTTTAGAAACGATGTAGTTGTAAAAAATTTGAAGGATAATTGCAACAATTAAACCAAATACTGTTGTTAATAAGGCAATTTTAATACCACCTGCCACAACCGCAGGAGAAATATCGTTTGCTACAGCAATTCTATCAAAGGCATCAATCATACCAATTACTGTACCCATAAACCCTAACATTGGTGCTAAAGCAATAAACAAAGATAACCAAGAAACGTTTTTCTCTAATTGTCCCATTTGTACACCTCCATAAGAGATTACTGCTTTTTCAGAAGCTTCAATTCCTTCATCGTATCTGTCTAAACCTTGATAGAATATTGATGCAACTGGACCTTTAGTATTTCTACAAACTTCTTTTGCAGCTTCTATACCGCCAGAACCTAAAGCTTCATCTACGTTAGCAACTAATTTTTTAGTGTTAGTTGTAGCCATATTCAAATAAATTATTCTTTCTATAGCTATTGCTAAACCTAAAATTAAAGCAACTAATACAATTCCCATAAAGGCAGGATCACCTTCAATAAAACGAAGTTTTAATTCTTGGGTAAATGTTCTTGATTCTCCAGCTGCTTCTTGTGCAAAAGTTGATATAGCTCCAAAAAACATAAATCCTGTTACAGTT
>CAYPHE010000016.1:0-23211 GCA_964410075.1 uncultured Polaribacter sp. | reverse complement strand
ATTAAAACCAAAATGCAAGTTAGGATCTTTAAAATTAAAATTATTTGTAGTTTGAGGTATGTAAGTATCTTCAGCAAAATTACGAGCATTAGTCACATGAAATTGCAACATTAAATCGCTAACCTCCCAATTTAAACCAACTAAAAAAGGTTGGTAGGTTTTAGGTGCTTTTAATGTATTTGCTATATAATAGTATTCTGCAACCACACTTGCATGACCACTAATTTTATAACGACCTCCAGCAGCAACTGCAAATTGAGTATTTGGATTATTTGTTGTATTGTCTACCAATCTACCTACTAAAGTTGGAGCAACTTGTATAGATAAATGTTGATTTATTTTTCGAGCAACTAACAGTTGTGTAGCGTAAGCAAATACATTTTCATTTAAATCAGTACCCAAAATAGCAGGTGGTGCATCTGTATCGTTTCTGTGTGAAAAATTTTGGAGAAACGTAAAAGTAACAGGCATTTTTGAACTGCTTTGTTGTTGTTTTAATATTTTGTATTTGAAAAATCCGTCAGTTATATTATCAAAATTAGTATAACCTAGTCCAAATGTAAAATTGTCTGAAAAAGAATAATTCAATCCAAAACGTCTACTTACCTTATCAGCTAAAAAAGATTGACCTGTTGGGCTTGGTGTATTCCAATAACGATTATAAATAGAGATTTCTAAAGCCCCTTTTTTTCTCGTTTCTACAGATTGTAACATTGCAATTCTAGTTGTTTTAAAAGTTGCAATTTCGTAAATAGGTTTATCAGGAAACTCATTGTCTAACTTATCTAATAAATCTTGAGAAAATATTGTAGAACTGTTTCCTAACAATAATAAAATGAATAAATGTTTCAATTTAATTTTCATAAGGTTGGTATTGAAAGTTAAAATCTATAGCAATATTTTTAGCAATATTACTAGATAGAATAGGTGGTATATTAATTTCAAAATCGCTAACAGTTACATTAAACTTACCTGCTATTTGGTAGGAGTTGTCTTCTTTTGAAATAGTTGCTTTTATAGAAGTGTCTTTTGTTATTCCGTGTATTGTTAGTTTACCTTTTATAAATCTAATTTGAGAATTTTGTTGAGGGTCAAAATCAATAATCTTACCTTCAAATGTAGCCTTTGGATAAATATCAGATTCAATATAACTTTCATTAAAATGCTCGTACATTAAGTCTTTTTTAAATTTAAAAGCACGCATTAGCATACTAATGGCAACTTCTTGTTTTTCTATATCTAAAATACTTAGTACTTGATCGTTTTTTGCCTCAATATTTTCTACAGAAGTATAAGAAAAAAAGGTTATTTGACCTTGTCTAGCAATAAATTCTGAATTTTTATTGGTAAAACTGGCAAATAAGACTACTAAAAAAAGAAATGTAACTATTTTATTCATTAGCGGGTATATAACAATTTAACAAAATAACGTCTTTTAAAAATCCTTTACAAGTTCCTTTAACTTTTAAAGTTTGATTTGGTATTATTTTTTTGGTTTGCTCTTGTTTAGAACTCATTTCACAAATTATAAAAATATCTGAATATGGTGTATTTAAAAAAATAGTTTGTTCATCATTTAAAAACGATATTTTTTTTACTACACCTTCTACTTCAACAGTTTTTCCAACAAATAATTTATTTGCCTCTTGTTCGTTATTTATAAATTGAGAAACAATTGTTTTGTTATCTAATTTTATAGCTTTTTTATAGATAATACTGTTTTCATTTGTCATTTTATCCACAATAAAAAATACACTAGTAAAAATTACTAAGCCAGTGATAACCAAAAAAATGAATTTTTTCTTCATTACAGTCACAAAAGTACAGAAATGTTATTTGTGGTAATGTTTTTTATGGTTGAAGTAGAAGAATTTACGTTAAAGTGGAAATTTACCAATTGAAAGAGCTATTAGTTCAGCCTTAATATTGATTTTAAAAAACCGAAACCATATCCAAAAAATTGAACGATTGAAGTTATTATAGATAAAAAGGCAACATATAAATTAAGATTTTTACCAAAAGAATCTAAAAAGATAGCTGCCAAATAAAAGAAAAAAGGAAGAATTAATAGAGGAAATCCAGTATATAAACCAATTACAGAAAATATACTGCCAATACTAAAAACAGTAGGGAACCAGTAGGTTAATTTAGCTGTTTTAGGGTGTTTTTTATTCAGCTTTGGTCTTTGACTGCCAAAAGCAAAAGTCTGTTTAAAAAATTGAGATAAAGATGTTCTTCTTTTGTGATAAACAAATGCCTTATCTAATAGTTGTGTTTTAAAATTATTTTGCCAAAGTCGAAAAGTTAAGTCAATATCTTCTCCTATTTTTTGGTCACTGAATCCTTTAGTAATTTCAAATGCTTTTTTTGATAAACCCATATTAAAACTTCTGGGTTGAAAAGTTGAAGCCGTTTTTTTATTTCCTCTAATGCCGCCAGTTGTTAATACCGATGTCATAGAATAATTAATTGCTTTTTGTAATGCAGTAAAAGAATGGTGTGCTTTATCTGGCCCACCAAAAGCATCTGTAAAATTTTCTTTAAGACCTTTTTTAACTTCTTTTAAATAGTTTTCATGCAATAAAACATCTGAATCTAAAATAATAAAATAATTTCCTATTGCTTTTTGCATACCAAAGTTACGGCTTAAACCAGCTCCAGAATTTTCTTTAAAAAAGTAGTTGAGATTAATTTTATCTTTAAATTTTTCTACTATTACTGTTGAAGGTTTTGTAGAACCATCTTCTATAATTAGCACTTCAAAGTCATCCGTAAAGTTTTGTTGAGTAATACTTTTTAGTAGTTCTTCAATTTCTTTAGGACGGTTGTAAACAGGAACGATTATAGAAAAGTTTATTTCCAAAATTTTATTTGTTCAAATTTCAAAAATAAGAAATAAAAGAATGGAAAGTCTTTAGATATAAATTTTCCTTTATGCCATTTTAACATGGTTTTACAAACAGGAAGTTGAGTGAAGTGCTTAAATAATTTCAAAAAAAACCTCGTAACTCTATAAGTTATGAGGTCTTTTATAACAAACTGCTAAAAGTTTTAAACTGTTAGGTTTTTTGGGAGAACTCCTGTAAGTTTATTCTCTTTTTATAATACTACCAGAACCAGTTGTTTTGCTATTAACATATTTAGGGTTTCCTTGATAGTAAACATTTCCAGAACCTGTAATTTTTGCAGCTATTCTTTTAGAAACATTTGCTTTTACACTACCAGAACCTGTAATTTTTATTTGAACTTCTTCTGCTTGTAGTTCGTAAGCTTTAACATCTCCAGAACCTGTAATCTTAGTGTTAAAATGAACTGCGGTTCCTTCTAAATTTATGTTTCCGGAACCTGTAATTTCAGCATTAATTTCCTCTGTATTTGCAACTAAATTAATGCTGCCAGAGCCACTTAATTTTGTAATAATATTTTCTCCTTTTAATACATTTTTAGATTCAATATTACCAGAACCAGCTAGAGTAATAGTTTCTATATCTGTAACAGGAACAGTAATTATAACTTTTTTTGTAGTTCTAACATTTGTGTTTTTTTGAAATCTAATTTTTAAAGTATTGTTTTCAATTATTGTTTCTATAAGAGGTAATATATTTTCTTCACCTTTTAGGGTTATTTCTCCTTCTTTACCATTTACTAACAGTACATGAAATGATCCACTAGACCTTATTCCGTTATAGTTAGAAGTTGTTCTTTTTTCTGTAATAATATTTCCATTTCCTTTTACTTTACTACTAAACCAATTTTGCGCGTTGGTTGTTAAAGTAATCGTGGCTAGTAATAATAGTGTAAGTAATTTTTTATTCATCTTTAAATGTTTTTTATGATTATTAATTTTCTTTAAAAGAAACTCCTCCGTATTGCGATGTAATTTTTATTGTTCCAGAAGTAGTTCCTTTTCCGTATTTACCTTGATAATATTTATTAGAAGATTTAGAAATACTTTTAAACATGTCTATGTTATCGTTATTTCTGTTAAAGGTTGCGTATCGTAAATTTATTTCAAAATCGAACGAGGTTTCATTATTTATTCCAATTCTAACTCCAGCATATTCTGTATCTATTTGAACACTTTCAAATCCTTTAGCTAAGTTTCTTATAGAAATTGCTCCATAATCACTTTCAATATTTAGTCTTTTATTTAAAGTACCAATTTTAACTGAGGCGTAATCGGAATTTCCAGTAATATAATCTACTTCGTTTGCCACCATAGAGCCATAGTCTATATTAAAATTAACGTTATTAGCTATACCTAATTTTACGGTAGAATAGTCTGCAGTAATTTTAGCTTTTTTTGTTTTATCTAAAATTATTTTTGAATAATCTAGATTTAAACTCCCTTCATTCATGTATTCTATTGTAGATGATGAGCAGTAATCTAAATTAATATTATTGTTAATATTGTGTAGTTCTCCGATAGAAATTTTTCCATAATCGCAATTAATATCTGCTGCTCCTTCTATATTATCTAAATAAATACCTCCATAATCGTTGTCTAAATCTATCGAGTTGGTTACTGGCATTTTTACTTCGTAATTTATCTTAAAGTTAATTTTATTATTGTTTCCAAACCAAGACCAACTTTGTCTGTTTTTCTCAATAATAGTTTTTGCAGAAACAAAACTACTACCAGATTCAAATTCAATGTCTATAGTTTCTAATTTGTCTTCAACGTTTTCTAAATCATCTCCTTTTACAGTAATTGTAACTTCAATAACTACTTTATTTTGATTCCAAGTGGTAATATTTAGATTACCGTATTTATTATTTAAAGAAACTTTAGCATTTTTATTTACCGTAAACTCTTTTTCTATTGTTCTTTTTCTTTCGTGCTTTTTGTCATTTTCATTAGCTAAAACTGTTCCTGAGCATAAAAAAAGGAAAAAAGCGATTTTATAAATATATTTCATCTTCTATAAGATTTGGATTTTTAGTGTATTCTATTTGTTGTAAAGTATTTTCTAATATTTCTAAACGTTTTTGGTAGTTACTTATCATTTTAGCAATTACCTCTTTCGGATTGGTATTTTTGTTTAAATCTTTAACAAAATCGTTATAATCATCTTCTAAATCTTCTAATTGATCTAGTGCATTTTCTATAATGGTTTCTGTTTCTAGATTTCTATTTTTTTCTAACGATTTTAATTCTTGATTAATAGTTGATACAAAATAATTTTGTACTTCTTCCATTTTTGGAGAAACATCTGCTAAATCTATTTGGTTTTTCTGGTTAATGTTACCCAAATAAAAACCCAATAATAAAGTTATAGAAGCTGCAATGCTTAACCATTTCCAGGGTGTTTTTGTTGTTTTCTTTTCATTTAATTTTTTTTGAAATCTTTCTAGATGTCCATTGTGTGGCATTTCAAAATCAAAATCATTTTCAGAAAAAAAGTTATGTAATTTATCTCCCATAATTTCTACTTTGTATATTATTTGCAAGTAAAATTTGCTTTAATTTTCTTTTAGCTCTAGAAACTGTTGTTCTAACATTTTCGTTAGTCATTTCTAGAATTGTTGATATTTCTTCGTAATCATAACCTTCTATTAAGTGTAAGTTTAACACCATTCTATAATTGTCTTTTAAGCTTTGTAAATGATGTAACACCTTATTAGGCTGAAAACTTTTGTAATCAATTCCCTCATCATCAATTTCATCATCTGTAATTACTTCTAGTTTAACTTCGTTATAACGGTTATTTTTCTTTAATTGAGTTAAACTTTTATTTATTACAATTCGTTTTAACCATGCTCCAAAAGTAACTTCACCTTTATACGTATTTAGCTTTGTAAATGCTGTTAAAAACGCTTCTTGCATAATATCTTCAGCTTCAAAGCTATCTTTTAAAATACGAAATGAAGTATTAAACATTGCTTTATAATAGCATTTGTACAATTCTAATTGCGCATTCTTATCTTGCTTTTTACAAAGCGATACGAGTTTGGTTATATGTGGTTGGTTAGCTTCCAAAAAGGTTAATCTATCTTATAGACAAAATAGGATTTTATTTGTGACACTTTTTAAAAAAAATAATAAATTGATTTTTTCAACTTATATATAAATTGGCATAACAATTGACTTTTGTTAGTATAAGAAAATAAATATTTATATATAATAAATTGAAAATCAATTTGTTATTAATGAAATAAAATAGAACTAGTTATTGAATTTTTTTTTTCAATGCCAGTATGACAGCAATATATACAATGAGCAAATCAAAAATAATACATTTAGACAATTTGTCGCTAAATAATATGTTGAATGAAGATTCTGAGTTGATTCCTTTAATGACTCCAGAGGATGAAGAAATAATCAACAAAGAAAAAGTACCAGACACATTACCTATTTTACCTTTACGAAATACAGTTTTATTTCCAGGAGTTGTTATTCCAATTACAGCAGGTAGAGACAAATCGATACAGTTAATCAAAGACGCTAATAAAGGCGATAAAATATTAGGTGTAGTTGCACAAAAAAATGAAGACGTAGAAGAGCCAACTCTAAAAGATATTTATAAAACAGGAGTTGTAGCACAAATTTTACGTGTTTTAAAAATGCCAGATGGTAATACAACAGTTATTATACAAGGTAAAAAACGTTTTGAGGTTGATGAAATTATTCAAGAACAACCTTATTTAAAAGCAACTGTAAAAGAAGCTTTTGAAGATAAAGAAATAGCTGATAAAAAAGAGTTTGATGCAATTATAGATGCCATAAAAGAACGTGCGTTAGAGGTTATAAAAGAAAACCCAATGTTACCTAGTGAGGCTTCTTTTGCGATTAAAAATATTCAATCGAATTCGTTTTTGGTGAATTTTATTTCTTCTAATATGGAATTAAAAGTAGCACAAAAACAACTAATTCTAGAGGAAAACAACCTAAAAGAACGTGCTTTATTAACGTTAAAGAATTTAAATAAAGAGCTCCAAAAACTAAAGCTACGTAACGATATTCAGTCTAAAACTAGAGAAGATTTAGATCAACAACAACGAGAATATTATTTACATCAACAATTAAAAACCATTCAAGAAGAATTGGGTGGTGTTTCTTCTGACCAAGAATTGGAAGAAATGCGCCAAAAGGCGAAATCTAAAAAGTGGACAAAAGAAGTATCAGAAACTTTTGATAAAGAGTTGAGTAGGTTGAAGCGCATGAATCCGCAAATGGCAGAGTTCGGTATTCAACGTAGTTATTTAGAGTTGATGTTAGAATTGCCTTGGGGAGAATATACAGAAGATAAATTCGACTTAAAAAGAGCACAGAAGATTTTAGACAGAGATCATTTTGGTTTAGATAAAGTTAAAGATAGAATAATAGAACATTTGGCTGTTTTAAAGTTGAGAAACGATATGAAATCGCCAATTATCTGTTTATACGGCCCTCCAGGAGTTGGTAAAACTTCTTTGGGTAGATCTGTTGCAGAAGCTTTAGGAAGAAAGTATGTTAGAATGTCTTTAGGTGGTTTGCGAGACGAAGCAGAAATTCGTGGTCATAGAAAAACGTACATTGGAGCCATGCCAGGTCGTTTAATTCAGAATTTAAAAAAGGCAGAAAGTTCT
This sequence comes from uncultured Polaribacter sp., assembly GCA_964410075.1. Lineage (GTDB taxonomy): Bacteria > Bacteroidota > Bacteroidia > Flavobacteriales > Flavobacteriaceae > Polaribacter. Next base: position 15,642 of record CAYPHE010000016.1, on the reverse strand, counting down.
AATCCTGTTTTTGTATTAGATGAAATAGACAAACTAGGTCAAAGTCATCAAGGAGATCCGTCTTCTGCCATGTTAGAAGTTTTAGATCCTGAGCAAAACACTGCTTTCTATGATAATTATTTAGAAGTTGGTTACGATTTATCAAAAATCCTATTTATAGCTACAGCTAATAATTTAGGGCAAATTCCTTGGGCGTTGCGAGACAGAATGGAAATAATAAATGTAACAGGTTATACAATTGAAGAAAAAGTAGAAATCGCAAAAAGGCATTTGTTACCTAAACAATTAAAAGAACACGGTTTATCTACCAAAGATTTAAAATTAGGTAAAAAACAAATCGAACAAATTGTAGAAGGGTATACGCGTGAATCTGGAGTTCGTGGTTTAGAAAAACAAGTAGCAAAAGTAGTTCGCTTTGCAGCAAAATCTATTGCTATGGAAGAGGCGTATGATGTTACTTTATCTTCTGAAAAAGTAGAAGAAATTTTAGGAACTCCAAGAAATAGAGATAAATACGAAAACAATGGAGTAGCAGGAGTAGTTACAGGGCTGGCTTGGACATCGGTTGGTGGAGATATTTTATTTATTGAATCTATTTTATCCAAAGGAAAAGGAAGTCTTTCTATTACAGGAAATTTAGGAAATGTAATGAAAGAATCTGCAACCATTGCTTTGCAATATATAAAGTCAAATGCAGAAGAGTTTGAAATACAACCAGAAGTTTTAGAAAAGTACAACGTTCATATTCACGTTCCAGAAGGTGCTACTCCAAAAGACGGACCAAGTGCCGGAATTACCATGTTAACTTCTTTGGTTTCTTCTTATACGCAGCGTAAAGTAAAGAATAAAATAGCCATGACAGGTGAAATTACGCTTCGTGGAAAAGTATTGCCAGTTGGAGGGATTAAAGAAAAAATATTAGCAGCTAAACGAGCCAATATAAAAGAAATACTTCTTTGCGAAGATAACAGAAAAGACATTTTAGAAATAAAAGAAAGCTACTTAAAAGGCTTAACTTTCCATTATGTAACAGATATGAAACAAGTAATTGACATTGCTCTTACAAAACAGAAAGTAAAAAATGCTAAGAAGTTAATTTAGCTTGTTTTTAAAAACTTATAATTTATATAAAAAGCCTAAATTTACAAGCTAAATTTAGGCTTTTTCATGAAAAATTATGATGTTGTTATTGTTGGAGCAGGAGCTGCAGGCTTGTTTTTATGCAGAGAGTTAAGTAAAGCAAAAAAAACGGTATTATTAATTGATAGCAAAAAAGATATTTTCAACTTTTCTTTTAAAACATTAGGTAGTTTTATCAATCTAGAAAGATTTAATTTATCTGAAAAGGTAGTCGCTCAAAAGATAAACCATTTAGTTATAGCTTCAAATACGGTTAGCAATTCAATTAAAACGATAGCTTACACATTAGATAAAGAAGAATTGCATAAAGAAATGTATTCTCAAATCGATCACAATTATGTAACGATTCTTTTTGATACAAAAATTACGTCAATTCAAAAAGAAACGAACAATTCGTTTACAGCTATAAAAGATAAAAGCGGAAATAAATATTCAGGAAAAGTTTTTGTAGATGCTTCAGGAACTCAAGGTATTTTAAGCAAGCAGTTAAAGTTAGTTGAAAAAAAGCCAACTTTGGCAACTGGTGTTGAGTATAATGTAAAATACAAAGGAGATATAAACACAATGTATTTGCTTTTAGGCAAAGACTATAAAGGTGGTTATGGTTGGATTTTTCCATTAAAAAATAATAGAGCAATTATTGGCTTTGGTTCTATTAAAAAAGAAGTAATAAAAGAATTGAAACCAAGGTTACATAAAATACTCGAGCTAAAGTCGATTAAAAAACTAGTCGAAAAGGATAATAATAATGTTGAAGGAGGAAGTATTCCTATAACCCCAGTAATTCACAAGTTTGTTATTCATAATTTAGTGTGTGTTGGTGATAGCGTTTCTCAAGTAAACCCAATTGTAGGAGAAGGTTATAAGTTTATTTTTGAAGCTGCTGAAATGGCGGGGAAAGCAATTGTTAAAGCTTTAAATACAAATGATTTAAGAGAGCTAAAAGAATATGAAAATAATTGGGAATCACGATTTTTAGAAAATTACCAACGTTCTAAAAAGGCTCAACAAACTATTTTTAAAATGTCTTCAAGCAATTTTGCAATTAATACAGGTTTGTTACTATCTAAGTTACGTTCTAATGATAGTAATTTAAAATCGCTTTCAGGAGAATACGATTTAAGCAAATTGTAAAAAAAACTATAAATTTCTAAAATAACGACCATAATACTATAGTGGTAAATAAACCTTATATTTGATTTAGATGATAAATAAAATAGTCGTTTACACTGGTGCATTCGGAGAAAATTATGGAATGTTACCTCAAAAAGAAATAGAAGGAGTAGATTTCTTTTGTTTTACAGATGATGTAAAAAAGGTAAAAAAACCTTGGAAACCACTAGAATTAAAAAAGAACAATTCTGACGAAGGAAGAAAAAATAGACACCCAAAAATTTTACCACATCTGTATTTTAAAAATTACGAAGTAAGTATTTATATAGATTGTAATTTTTTAATTATTGGAGATGTTCACGAGCTTTTAAATAAACTCGGTAATTTTAAAATGGCAATTTTTGATCATAACCAAAGTGATGATAAAAGAAATTGTGTTTATGATGAGTTTAACTCTCTTATTGAGATAGGTGAGCAAACAGGGCATTATAAAGATGATTCAAGTGTAATGCAAAAACAAATTGATTTTTTAAAAAAAGAAAATTATCCTAAAGAAAATGGTTTAATTTTTTCTGCTGTTTTAATTCGTAGGCATAATTCTCCAGAGGTTATTGCAGTAATGGAAAAATGGTGGGAGATACTTTCTACAATGAGTAAAAGAGATCAACTTAGTTTTAATTATGCCGCTTGGAAAAATAATTTTATACCTACTGTAATTAATGGAGATTTACGAAGAGGTAATCGTTATTTCTATTTTTTATCTAAGGCACAAAGAAACTATTCTTTTAAGCTTTTAAAATATCAGTTTAAAAAACTTATTGGAATAAAAAAACATCCTTAGAAAAGGATATCTTTTTAATAAATTACCTGTATTTGTGGTAATTTATTTTTAAGACTCTATTATATTTGAAAAAAAAAAATTTTGGAAAAACTAACCGCAATTATTCCAACTTTTAACGAAGAAGAAAACATACAAAGAGCAATAGATTCTGTAGATTTTGCTGATGAAATTTTGGTTATTGATTCTTTTAGCACAGATAAAACTTTAGAAATAGTTGCTAAATATCCACGAATAAGACTAATACAAAGAGTTTTTGACAATTTCTCAAATCAGAAAAACTTTGCCATTCAGCAAGCAAAATACAATTGGATTTTTTTGCTAGATGCAGATGAAGAAGTTACGGACAATCTTAAACAAGAACTAAAGAATAAAATTATTAAACCTGATAATTTTAAAGGTTTTTATGTATATAGGAATTTCTTTTTTAGAAATAAAAAAATAAACTTTAGTGGTTGGCAAAGAGATAAGGTTATTCGTCTGTTTAAAAAAGACGATAATATTTATCAAGGAAAAGTCCATGAAAAAATACAAAGTAAAGGAGAAGTAGGTTTTTTAAAGGAAAAACTAAACCATTATTCTTACAAAAATAAAGAACAGTATAAAGCAAAGCTTTTAAAATATGCTAAGCTTCAAGCAGAAGAGATTTTAGATAAGCAATCTTACGTAACCCCTTTTCATATTATAATAAAACCAAGCATTCGTTTTTTAATTCATTATTTTATAAAATTGGGTATTCTTGATGGAAAATCAGGTTTGATAATGTCTTACTTGAGTGCTTATGGTGTTTTTGAACGTTATAGAGAATTAAAAAAGCTTAAAAGAAATAATTTAAACGTTTTACCAAGGGAAGAAAAAGAAATTATTGGTTACGATGCAAAAAGAATATTTCATAACACAACAGGTTTAGGGAATTATGGACGTGATTTGGTAAGAATTTTATCTAAAAGAAACCCGTCTTTATTTTTCTATTTGTACAACCCAAAACAAAAAACAGTAAAGTCTTTAGATTTAATTCATAATATTTTTGAAAAATTACCAGAAAAATTAATTTGGAAAAGATTATCATCTATTTGGAGACAAGGCCCTATTTTAAGGCAGTTAAAGGATGATAATATTATATTATTTCACGGACTTACAGGAGAGCTTCCAAGAGGAATAAACAAAACAAAAATTAAAACTATTGTTACCGTTCATGACCTTATTTTTGTAAGGTATCCAGAATTGTACTCTTATATAGATCGAAGAATTCACCTTGAGAAGGTTAAATATTCAACTAAAGTAGCAGATAGAATTATTGCTATAAGTGAACAAACCAAAAATGATATTGTTGAGTTTTTAAAAGTTGAACCTAGTAGAATAGATGTAATTTATCAAGGGTGTCATCAAATATTTAAAGAAAAAATTTCTCATGAAGAAAAAAGTGAAGTTTTAAAAAAATATTCGCTTCCAAAAGATTTTATACTTAATGTAGGTACAATTAACGAACGTAAAAATATTCTGAACTTGGTAAAAGCAGTTCAAAAAACAACACACAATTTAGTTGTTGTGGGGTCTAAAACTGAATATTTTAATAAAATTGAAGCGTTTTTACAAACAGATGGGGAGCTAAGAAAAAGGATTCATTTTCTAGAAAAGGTTCCTTTAAAAGACTTGGCGGCATTATATCAAACAGCAGAATTGTTTGTTTATCCTAGTATTTTTGAAGGATTTGGAATTCCAATTGTAGAAGCACTTTTTTCTGGAACACCAGTTATTTCTAGTACTGGAAGTTGTTTTTCTGAAGCTGGAGGATTAGATTCTATTTATGTAGATCCTAATAATGTTAGTCTTTTGGCAGAAAAAATAAAATGGGTATTAAATAATCCTAGTGTTTCTAAAAAAATGATTGAAAATGGATATATTCATGCTCAAAAATTTAAAGATGATTTAATAGCAGAATCATTAATCCAATTTTATTCAGAATTAGTCAATTAAATCATGCAAGTTTCTTTAATTATCTCTTATTATAAAAATTTAAACAGTTTAAAATTAATATTAAAAGCTTTGGAGAATCAAAGTAATATTAATTTTGAAGTTATAATCTCAGAAGATGATAATAATAAAGAAACTATAGATTTTATAGAAAATAAAAGTAGTAGTTATCGTTTTCCTATTTTGCATGTAAATCAAGATAAAGATTTAGGTTTTAGAAAAAACATGACTTTAAATAAATCGATTAAAAAATCTAGAACAGATTTTTTAATTTTTATAGATGGAGACTGTATTCCACATAAACACTTTATAAAATCGTATATTAGAGAAAAAGAAGATAACATGATGTTAAAAGGCAGAAGAGTGATGTTATCTGAAAGTATTACTTCTAGTTTATTAGAGAATTTCAATCTTAAATTATTGAATACGAGCAACATCTTATTATCAAAATCGGATAAAAAGAAAGAGTCTATTTACAACCCTTATTTTAGTTTAGTATCCACGATGAAAAATAAAGGATTATTAGGGTGTAATTGGGGAATTAGCAAAAAAACATTATATAAAATTAATGGTTTTGATGAAGATTATGTTCGGGCTGCAGTAGGAGAGGATACAGATATTGAATGGAGGTTAAAGGGTATAGATATACAGAGTAAATCTGTAAAAAATAAAGCTATTGTTTATCATTTGTATCATAAAAAAACGTATTCTAAAGAAGATGTTGCTTTTAATAATAGATTGTTAGCGATAAAGAAAGACAAAAAATCCTTTTATTGCAAAAACGGCTTAGTTAAATAAAACTTTAGTACAACACTATTATGAAAAATTCCATTTGTTTTTTCAACACCATACAAGAATGGGGTGGAGGCGAAAAATGGCATTTTGAAATGGCATCCTTTCTGCTTTCAAAAAATTATGATGTCCATTTTATTACTTCTAAAAAAGGCGATTTAGCTAAAAAATTAGAAAACACAGGAATTAAAACTTTTTTTGTTGATGTAAAAAACTTTAGTTTTTTAAATACAAATAAAGTTAATAGTGTTGCTAATTATTTAAAAGAAAACAAACTTGAAATTGTTATTGTAAATTCTTCTCAAGACATGAAGTTTGGTGGTCTTGCAGCTAAAAAGGCAAAAATAAAACATATTATATATAGACGAGGTAGTGCAATACCAATAAAAAACTCATTAACTAATCGTTACTTTTTTTCAAATGTAATTACCAATGTAATTGCGAATTCTTTAGAAACCAAAAAAACCATAAATACAAAAGGTAAGCTATTTAACGAAGATAAAATTTTTGTTTTGAGAAATGGAATCGATACAAAGTCCTATATAGATTCTGCCAATTTAAATCAGAATAAAAAAAGTAATAATAAAATTGTATTAGGCAATATTGGACGTTTAGTAAAACAGAAAAACCAACTTTTTTTACTTGAGGTAGCTAAAAAATTAAAAGAAAAAGAAATTAATTTTGAATTGAAAATTGGAGGAGAAGGTAAATTAAGAAATCTCTTAGAAAGTAAAATAACAGCGTACCAATTAGAAAATCAAGTATTTTTAGAGGGTTTTATAGATAGTCCAGCATTTTTTTTAAATGATATAGATGTGTTTTTATTATCATCTCTTTGGGAAGGTTTCGGATACGTTTTGGCTGAAGCAATGTTACTTAAAAAACCTGTTATAGCTTTTAATGATAGTAGTAACCCGGAGTTGATTACAAACAATAAAAATGGTTTTTTAACTAAAAAAAATAATGTTTCGGATTTTACCGAAAAAATTATTGATTTAATTAACGACCCAGATAAAAGAAATAAAATGGGTGAGTTTGGTTACAATAAAATTATAAATGAATATGATTTTAATGTAATACAGAAACAGTTTGAAACTTTTTTAAACTCTTTAGAATAAAAGATACTAGGAATTGAGAAGACTTTGGTATAACTTTAAAGTTTCATCTACATTTATAGAAATGTTAAGTTGATTATCAATTCTTTTCTTAGCATTTTTACCCATTTCATTTCTTAACTCTTTATTATTGGCTAATTTAGAAATGGCTTTTCCTATAGATTTGCTATCTTTTAAAGGCACTACAATACCAGAGCTTTGGTCAATTAATTCTGTACAACCACCCGCATTAGTCATTACAATTGGTTTTTCTACAGACATAGCTTCACTAATTGCTCTGCCTAAGCCTTCGCTTAAAGAAGTTTGCACGTAAATGTCACATCCTTTAACCAAAGACACAGCATCTGTTCGTAAACCTAAAAAATGAATTTTTTTTGTAATTGGACTATTTTTAGCGATTTCTTTAAACTCATTAATATCAGTATTATTTCCTATAACAAAGTAATGTATATCCTCTGTTGAGTTTAAAAAATACGAAGATTCAATAAAGTATTTTGTGCCTTTTACTTTTCTATGGTTGCCTACAAAACAAACTTTTATACTTTCTTGTGGAATACTTAATTTATCATAATCAAAAGCAGTTACATCTTTAAACCATAAACTATCATAACCTTTATAAATCATTACTGCTTTTTGCTTATTCTTCCCAAAAAGTTGCTTTTTTACGTGGTTATAAACGTAGTTGCTATTGCAAATTATTGAATCAATTTTAGGATTCAAATAAGTGAAATAAGATGAAATATCGTGCCAGTATAAGCTTACAGATCCAAAATAGGTAACATATTTTAAATCTCTTTTTTTTACATAACGTAATATGCTTCTAGATAGGCTGCCACTAAAAAATTGTACAATTTCAATTTTATTAGTTTGTATAATCTGCTCTATTTTATTGCTATAAGTTTTATCAAACTTACTTTTAGGATATGCGTAAATTGTTTCTATATTTTTTTCTTTAAAATAGGTTTGTATTTCATCAGAAAACTTTCCAGTAACAACAGTTTTAGTAACATTTTCTTTTTTACTAATCCCAATAATTAACTCAATATGAGCTCTAAAAATATTGATATTATTGCTGTTAAATGATCCTACAAATAAAATATTCATAACTAATTATTTTCTATAAATAAAGCATCTATTTTATGAGAACTATTTTCCCAAGAATAAGGAAGTGCAGTTTTTCGAACATCTATTGTTTTTGTACCTGCTTTATCTATAAGAACTTTTACAGTTTTATAATCGGCATTTGTATCAAAAAGAAAACCATTTTCTCCATGAGTAATAATGTCTTCAGCAAAACCCGTTTTAGAAGCAATAGGAAAACAATTGGATAACATAGCTTCTAATATAGGAACAGGCCCTCCTTCAATTTTAGAAGGAGAAATAAAAATATCTATTTTATTGTATAAATTAGGATACGTTTCATAAGCTTCATTATCGAAATAAGTAAAGTTTTGTAAACTCATTAATTCATTAAAATTTTCATATTTATCCCAATACCTGCCAATTAAGTAAAATTGCCTTTCTGGAGTATTTTTAACTAAATCAAAAATTAATTTCGGATTTTTTCTATCACTAAAAGCACTGCAAAAACCTACAGTACCTGTTTTTCTTTCGTGCGAAAAAAAGAAATCTGGATTTGAAGCAATGTGAATTAAAGCCGTTTTTTCTTTTTGTAAACCAGCTTTTATTAATTTTTCTTGAACTTTAGAATTTAAACAAACTACTTTATCAGCCTTATTTAAACACCAGATGACATGAGTTTTTGAAAAAGAAGTAGTGTAATTTTCGTGGGTAAACATTACAATGTTTCTTTTATTCAAAATTTTTGGGTTATGACGCATTGCCCTGTAAAAATATTGATGAAAGATAAAAAAATACCCATCTGAATCAGGTAAACTACGTAGACCATTGTGAAAATAAGTAGTTGATTGTAGCTTAGAAAATTTTGCCAAACGTTTTACCTTTGCTCCAAATATCCAATCTTTATCTGCTTCTCTAGCTACATACGTGATAGATGAAATTTTCTCTGAAGTTTTCTTTTTTATTGACTTTGCTTTTAAGAAAGCAATAAGATACTTCCATTTATAGAGAAGATTAAATATGAGCTGTTCTTTTAACATCTTAGAAACTTTGCATGGTAACTAATTTGTAATATTCTTCTTTATTTTCTAGAAGTTCCTCATGTTTGCCTTGTTCTACAATTTTACCTTTTTGTAAAACGATTATTTTATCTGCTTTTTGAATAGTTGATAAACGATGCGCAATAACTAAAGACGTTCTGTTTTGCATCATTTTTTCTAAAGCAACCTGCACCAATTGTTCAGATTCTGTATCTAGAGCAGAAGTAGCTTCATCTAAAACCATTATAGGTGGATTTTTAAGAACAGCTCTAGCTATAGATAAACGTTGTTTTTGTCCTCCAGAAAGAGAATTTCCACTATCTCCGATATTGGTTTCAAATTGCTCAGGTAAGTTTTCTATAAACTCATAAGCATTGGCAATCTTAGAAGCTTCTAAAATTGCTTCTGTAGTAGCATTTTTAAAACCTAATTTTATGTTATTAGCAACAGAATCATTAAACAAAATAGATTCTTGAGTTACAATACCCATTAAGTCTCTAAGTGATTTTTTACTAATTTTTTTAATATTTACGCCATCAATTAAAATTTCACCTTTAGTAACATCGTAAAAACGGGTAATTAAATTAGCTAACGTAGATTTTCCACTACCAGATTGGCCAACCAAAGCTACGGTTTCTCCTTTATTAATGGTTAACGAAAAATCGTTTAAAACATAATCTTTTTTGTACTTAAAAGAAACGTTTTTAAATTCAATTTTAGAGGAAAACTCTTTTTTTGAAATAGGGCTCTTAGCTTCTAAAATGTTATTTTCTGTATTTAAAACACTTATAATACGTTCTGCGGAAGCATCTCCTTTTTGGATATTATAATAAGTTGATGTTAATGCTTTTATCGGGTTTAAAACCGTGTAAAATAATACAATGTAGCCTAAGAATTCTTCAGAAGTTAGTTTGCTTTGTTGAGATAACACTTCTGAACCACCATACCATAAAATGGCAATAATTGTTGCAGAACCTAAAAATTCACTCATCGGCGATGCTAGTGCTTTTCTTTTTGTAACACTAATCATTAATCGTTTGAATCTAGAGGTTGATTCTGTAAATTTTTCTGCAACCTCTTTTTCTGCAGTAAACCCTTTAATAACTCTTAAACCAGTTAGCGTTTCTTCTAAAAAAGACAAAAATTTTCCAGTTTCAGTTTGTGCTTTTGCAGACTTTGCCTTTAATTTTTTACTTATAGATGAAATAATAAAACCAGAAACAGGCAGAAGTATAAAAACAAAAATGGTAAGTTTTACACTCATAAAAAGCATTATCGATAAAGAAATGATAATTGTAAGAGGTTCTCTAACAATAGTTTCTAAAGACGCTACATAAGAGCCTTGTACTTCTTGTACATCAGATGTCATTCTTGCAATAATGTCTCCTTTTCGTTTTTCTGAAAAAAAGGCAACAGGTAAGTAAACAATTTTATAGTACAATTTATCTCTTATATCTTTTACGATTCCATTTCTCATAAAAGACAGTACATAAGAAGCCAAATACCTGAAAAAGTTTTTAAAAAAGAACAAACTTAAAGTTAATATACATACAAATAGTAGTACGTTTATTGCACCTTCGTTTTCTATTTTTTGTGAAATAAAATAGTAGAAATTATCTTCTAAAAAACTCCCTAAATTAGAAATACCCTCATAAACAGGTTCTTTAAAATCAGTTTTTTCAGTAGTTTCAAATAAGATTTGTAAAACTGGTATAAAAGCCAGCACAGAAAACACATTAAAAATGGCATAAAAAATATTAAAAATAATATTTAATACGCCAAATTTTAAGTAAGGTTTTGCAAATGATAATATCGTTTTGAAATTATTCATTCAATTAGTTCAATTCTAATTCTTTTATAATACCTCTAATTCTTTCATCTAATGCCGCTTCTACATTTACAGCATTTTCTTTGTTATCTAAAGGAGTATTTACGCTAAAATAAAATTTAATTTTAGGTTCAGTTCCACTTGGTCTAGCAGCAATTCTTGTACCATTTTCTGTATGATAAATTAATACGTTAGACTTTGGTAAATCCATTACTTTTTCTTCGCCAGTTATTAAATTCTTTTGGATAGAAGATTGGTAATCAGATAAAAATTCTACTTTTTCTGCAAAAATAGAAGTCAAAGGATTTTCGCGCATGTCACTCATCATTTTTTGTATTTGCGCAGCACCATCCATTCCTTTTTTGGTAATAGAAATTAAATGTTCTTTATAAAATTTATTATCAACATAAATTTCTAATAATTCTTCGTAGAAAGAACTTCCATTTTGTTTGGCTAAAGCTGCAACTTCACAAGCTAATAATGTGGCAGTAACGGCATCTTTATCTCTTACAAAATCACCCACCATGTAACCAAAACTTTCTTCTCCACCACCAATAAAATCTAGTTCTGGAAAATCTTTAACCATTTTGGCAATCCATTTAAAACCTGTTAAACCTACCTTGGTTTCAACCCCGTAGCTACTTGCAAGTTCATTAACCAATTCTGTAGAAACTATTGTAGAGCCTACAAATTGTTTTCCATTAAGTTTGCCTTCTTCTTTCCATTTTTTTAATAGAAAGTTGGTCATAACAACCATGGTTTGATTACCGTTAACCAATTTTAAATTACCATTAGTATCTCTAACAGCAACACCTAATCTATCACAATCTGGGTCTGTACCAATTACAATATCAGCTCCAATTTTATCAGCTAATTTTGTAGCTATTTCAAGCGCCTCTGGTTCTTCTGGATTTGGAGACTTTACTGTTGGGAAATCTCCATCTGGAGTTTTTTGTTCTTCTACAATGTGTACATCTGTGTAACCTGCTTTTGCTAATGTTTCTGGAACCGACATAATTGATGTTCCGTGCAATGAAGTAAAAACTATTTTTAAATTCTTTCTATCTACGTCTGGAGAAAGAGAACCATTTTTTACAGAAGCGTCTGTAAAGGCTTTGTCTAAATCTGCTCCAATAATTTCTATCAATTCGTCTTTAGCATCAAAATTGATTTCAGAAAATTCAAGAGAATTCACTTTACCTATAATACCAGAGTCATGAGGAGGAACAATTTGTCCGCCGTCTGACCAATATACTTTGTAGCCATTGTATTCTGGAGGATTATGAGATGCTGTTAATACAATACCTGCATCGCAACCTAAGTGACGAACAGCAAAAGATAACTCTGGAGTTGGTCTTAAGTCTTCAAATAAAAACACTTTAATATTGTTTGCGGAAAGTACATCTGCAACAACTTTTGCAAATTTTTTACTGTTATGTCTACAGTCATAAGCAATAACTACTTTTAACTGTTCTTTCTTAACGTTTTCAATTAAATAGTTAGATAAACCTTGTGTTGCTCTTCCTAATGTATATTTATTTATTCGATTAGTACCAGCACCCATTAAACCTCGCATTCCTCCTGTACCAAATTCCATTTCTTTATAAAAACGGTCTGTTAAGTCAGATGGATTGTTGTCTATTAATGCTTTAATTTCTTCTTGAGTTTCCTTATCGAAAGTAGGAGATAGCCATTGTTTAGCTTTATCTAAAATATCGCTCATAATTTTTGTTACTTAAGTTGATTTGTTACAAATATATGTTTTATAAATTGAGTTTTTCTTTAATTGAATAGTGTTTTTCTTGCTGATTGGTTCTAATAATTAATTCACCTAAAAAACCTGCTAAAAATAATAAAGTTCCTAAAATCATAGAGGTTAGGGCTATATAAAACCAAGGGTTGTCTGTTACTAAAATGGTTTTTATACCATTATAAACATTGTATAACTTGTAAACACCAATGTAAAAAGCAAGAGAAGTACCAAACAAGAACATTAATGAACCTAAAAGCCCGAAAAAATGCATTGGCCTTTTGCCAAATTTAGAAATAAAAGAAATGGTTATTAAATCTAGAAAACCGTTTATAAATCTACTCATACCAAATTTAGTTTCTCCGTATTTTCTTGCTTGATGTTGTACTACTTTTTCACCGATTTTATCAAAACCTGCATTTTTTGCTAAAACAGGAATGTATCTGTGCATTTCACCACTTAATTTAATGGTTTTTATAACCTCTTTTTTGTAAGATTTTAAGCCACAATTAAAGTCGTGTAATTCTAAACCTGCTGTTTTTCTGGCAGCAGCATTAAACAATTTTGATGGTATATTTTTGGTGATTACATTGTCGTAGCGCTTTTTCTTCCACCCAGAAATTAAGTCAAAATTTTGTTTGATAATTAAGTTATACAATTCTGGAATCTCTTCTGGATTATCTTGTAAGTCAGCATCCATAGTAATAATTACATTACCATTTGCGGCTTCGAAACCAGCAGCTAAAGCTTGCGACTTACCAAAGTTTCTTAAAAAGCGAATTCCTTTTACTGCACTATTTTGTTTTTGAAGCTCAGTAATTTTTTTCCAAGAATTGTCTTTACTACCATCATCTATAAATATGATTTCATATAAATAACGATTGGATTGCATGACATTTGCAATCCAATCGTGTAATTCTTGTAAAGATTCCTCTTCGTTTAAAAGTGGTATAATAACCGAAATATCCATAGGATTATTCAATGCAATTTGAATTTAGTTTTCAAATTTACACAATTCACTTTTAATAGGCTTCTTCTGGAGATTTTTTCATGATAGCTGCAACAATTGCAGAGATTATAAAACCAACAAAAGCTGTCATTGCCAAAATCATGGCTGTTATTATTCCTGGACCTTGAAAATTTTCTGCAGATTTAGTAAATTGTTCTACCTGAGTTTCTGTTAAACCACTATCTAACCATTTTTGTTGTTGAAACTCCATAGCAACTTGTTGAAATTCAGGGTCAATTACATACATAAACAGTAAAGTATATATCACAGCAATAACACCGTTTACCATAGAAACTCCCATTCCTATTTTAACACCTTCTCCCCAAGTTAAAAAATTACCATTTATGACTTTAAACTTTTTAATAGCAATAACTATTATTGCAACCATTGCAACAATACTAACCAAATTACTTATCCATTGTAATTCTAATAAACTATTTGTAGCATATAGCACTAAGTGCGCTAAAATTCCTATAAAACCAAGTAGCACACCGTAGTTTAAAATTATGTTTTTACTATTTGTTTGATTTTCCATTTTGTTAGATTTAGTTAGTTACACAAATATATTAATGTTTTATACAATTCAGTTTTTAAATAAGTGAATTCTTACAAAACAATGTATTAGTATTCAATTGCTTAAAAGTGTTACAATAATTTATCACTTTTTTTGGTTGTCAGGTAATAAAATTGATTGTAAATTTGCAGTGGCAAGTTCTACACAACTAGCTCCCTTTGAATCCCCCAGGGTGGGAACACAGCAAGGGTATTAGGTTGTAGCAGTGTGATGTAGGTAGCTTGCCTTTTTTTGTGCGCTAAACTTTCGTAATAACTTTTTAACTTTACCTTTTTAACTTTCAATTTAAATTATGCCTAAAGTCGTTTTAATTACTGGTGCTTCTTCTGGAATTGGAAAAGCAATTGCTACTTTTTTATCTGATAAAGGTTATATTGTTTACGGAACAAGTAGAAGTCCTAAAGAAAACGAAAACAATAAGTTTACAATGATAGCTTTAGATGTTTTACAAACAGAAACTATTACTAAAGCTGTTGATTTGGTTATTGCTGCAGAAGGTAAATTAGATGTGTTGATCAACAATGCTGGTATGGGAATTACTGGTGCAATTGAAGAAACAAAAACCTTAGAAAGTAAAAGAGTTTTTAATACTAACTTTTTTGGACCAATTGAAGTAATGCAAGCAGTTTTACCTTTTATGAGAAAACAGAAAAAAGGATTAATTGTAAATATTACATCAATAGCGGGGTATATGGGATTGCCTTTTAGAGGAATGTATTCTGCAAGTAAAGGAGCTTTAGAGTTAATTACCGAAGCTACAAATATGGAAGTGAAAAAACATGGAATACATGTGGTAAATGTTGCTCCTGGAGATTTTGCTACCAATATTGCTAGCGGAAGGTATCATGCACCTGTTTTAGAAGATTCTCCTTACAAAACCGATTATCAAAACAATTTAGATTTAATGGATGCTCATGTAGATAAAGGCATGGATACGCAAGTTATGGCAAAAGCTATTTATAACATTATAAATACTAAAAAACCTAAAATTCATTATAAAGTAGGGGCATTTATGGAGAAATTCTCGATAGTTTTAAAACGAATTTTACCAGATAAAGTATATGAAAAGCTATTAATGAATCATTATAAACTATAAAGTTTCTTTTTATTCGTAATTTTCTTTTGGAGTAACTATCTTTGCGTTAGGGATTGAAGCAATTGTTTGAGCTCTTTCGATTTTTTTCGAAAAGCGAGTGCGGAAAGCCCGACCTTGGTAACGCCCAAGTTTAAAAGATAATAGAACAAAACAACTAAACTTATGAAATTTTTTATTGACACTGCTAACTTATCTCAAATTAAAGAAGCACAAGCATTAGGTATTTTAGATGGTGTAACAACAAATCCGTCTTTAATGGCTAAAGAAGGAATTACAGGACAAGACAATATTAT
>CAYPHE010000015.1:0-23546 GCA_964410075.1 uncultured Polaribacter sp. | reverse complement strand
AACTACCGGAGTTGTTTTGTGGGATTTGTTTAGTAAATTGAAAAAATAAAATATAGACTTTATAGACCTGTCAGGTTTTCAAAACCTGACAGGTCTGCAACATCATGTATTTCCCAAAAAAGTTACATAAAAAACTCCAAGAACGAAAAGAAAACAATTCTTTTAGAGTATTACCCGCTCCAAAAGAAATTGTTGATTTTTCTTCTAATGATTATTTAGGGTTTGGGAAATCAAAAACTATTTTTGAAAACACACACCAGTTTTTAGTTGAAAACCAATTAGAAGAAAATGGATCAACAGGGAGTAGATTGCTGTCAGGAAATAGTACCCTTGCCAAAAATTTAGAAAGCTTTTTAGCTGATTTTCATAAAGTTGAAACAGCAACTGTTTTCAATTCTGGATATTCTGCAAACCTTGGTTTTTTTGGTACACTTCCACAACGTGGAGATATTATTTTGTATGATGAATTGATTCATGCTTCCATAAGAGATGGAATGCAATTGAGTAATGCCAAAGCTTACAAATTCAAGCATAATGATTTGGAGGATTTGGAAAAGAAGATTCTAAAACAAGAGAAACTTCGACAAGTTCAGTTTGACAGTAAAATTCAAACCAAACAGAATGAAAACGTTAGTCAGGCTGAGCCTGTCGAAGTCTATGTGGTAACGGAATCCGTTTTTTCTATGGATGGAGATTCACCAGATTTAGTTGCTATGGCAGAAATTTGTAAAAAATATAATGCTTTTTTTGTGGTTGATGAAGCACATGCTGTTGGTGTTTTTGGAGGAGGTTTGGTGCAAAAAAAACAATTACAAGAAGCCGTATTTGCTAGAATTGTTACGTTTGGAAAAGCGATGGGTTGTCATGGAGCAGTCATTTTAGGCAGTACTGAGCTAAAAGAGTATTTGGTGAATTTTGCACGTTCTTTTATTTATACCACAGCATTGTCTCCTCATAGTTTGGCTACCATTCGTTTTGCTTATGATGAGTTGATCAAAGTTGGTAGTAATGCTGAGCTAGATTTAGCATCTCATTTAAACTTTCCACAAAAAAAACTCCGATCCGTTATTCAATATTTTTTATCAGAAGTAAAACGAATCGGTTTTCCAGTTTTCCCCTCCGGGGAAATGTCTGAAATACAATGGGGTTTTATTGCTAGCAACTCTTCCATACACTGCTGTGTAATTTCAGGAAACCAAAACGTAAAAGAAATTTCTCAACAACTACAACAAAAAGGTTTTGATGTAAAAGCAGTCTTATCGCCTACAGTACCTAAAGGAAAAGAACGTTTGCGTTTTTGTTTGCATAGTTATAATAGTAAAGAAGAAATTACTCAGGTTTTAGATTTACTAAGTAGTTTAACAAAAATGTGATTAGAATCTTATAATTTTGTTATATCAGTTACTCGTGAGATGCTGAATTAAGTTCAGCATGACGCCGTAATTAAAAATTTTGATCGAATTGAAAAAAACATACTTCATCACAGGAATATCCACAGAAGTGGGCAAAACCATTGCTGCCGCAATAATTACTGAAGCACTAGAAGCAGATTATTGGAAACCCGTTCAATCTGGAGATTTAGAAAATTCTGATACGCATAAAGTTCAAAAATTGGTATCGAATGCCAAATCTGTATTCCATAAAAACAGTTACGCTTTACAAACACCAATGAGTCCACATGCATCTGCTGAAATTGATGGCATTACCATTAAAATTGATAAAATAAAAGAGCCAGAAACGGAGAATCATTTGGTAATAGAAGGTGCAGGAGGTGTTTTGGTTCCATTAAATGATAATGATACAATTTTGGATTTGATCAAACCCAATTATAAAGTAATTGTAGTATCTCGCCATTATTTAGGAAGTATCAATCACACATTATTAACAGTAAACTTACTAAAAGAAAAAGGTTTTGAAGTAGCTATTCTTTTTTCAGGAAAGGAACATCCAACAACTGAAAACATCATCAAAAAAATGGCCAATGTTTCCATTTTAGGAAGAATTGATGAAGAACCTTACTTTGATGAGAATGTTATTAAAGAATATGCAGCACAATTCGCTGAGAAATTGTAATTTAAGGGCATGAAAGAAACTGAAAATTTAATCTTTTTTTCACCAGATGAGTCGGTTGGTGATGGAGCTGTTTTAATAGATGTTGGTATTTCTGCAGGATTTCCTTCTGCTGCAAACGATGTAAATGAAACCAAAATTTCTTTGGATGAGGAATTGGTAAAAAACAAGAGTACAACGTTTTTCGCCAAAGTAAAAGGACAATCTATGATTGATGCTGGATTGAATGATAGCGATTTGTTAGTAATAGACAGAAGCTTAGAACCCAGCAATAATAAAATAGCGGTTTGCTGTTTAGATGGTGAGTTTACGGTAAAACGCTTACGAGTGGACGGAAATGAAGTTTGGTTACAACCAGAAAACCCAGATTATCCTATTATAAAAATTACAGAAGAAAACGATTTTATGGTTTGGGGTATTGTAACTAACGTTATTAAAAAAGTTTAAGTAAGAAAAGCTTTAAATTTTTTAGCTAAACTTTTCGAATCTAATCCAATTTGTTGCTGCAATAAATCTAGTTTTCCATGCGTAACAAACTCATCAGGTATTCCTAAAACATCAATGGTATTTTTGTAATTATTTGTATTAGCAAAAGCCAAAATAGTACTTCCAAAACCACCAACCACGGTTCCATCTTCAATAGTAATTATTGTGGTATGATCTTTAAAAATTGTATGTAATAATTGCTCATCTAATGGTTTTATAAATCGCATATCGAAATGAGAAAATACTTTTACATCTTCTAATAAATCCAAAGCTTCTTCAACATTTGTAGCAATGGTACCTACTGTTAAAATAGCAATATCAGTTCCTTTTTTAAGAAGCGTTCCCTTTCCTATTTCTATGGAAGAAAATGGCAATTTCCAGTCTTTTATTTTTCCAAAACCTCTCGGATAACGAAAAGCAATTGGGTTTTCTAAACCTTGTTGAGCAGTAAACAAGATATTTCGTAATTCAATTTCATTTCGCGGAGCAAAAACAATTAAGTTTGGAATGCAATTTAAATATGCCAAATCAAAAACACCATGATGTGTTGGGCCGTCTTCGCCAACCAAACCAGCCCTATCAATACAAAAAATAACAGGTAAATTTTGCAAAGCAACATCATGAATTACTTGATCGTAAGCACGTTGTAAAAAGGTAGAATAAATTGCACAAAATGGAATTAATCCTTGGGTTGCCATACCAGCGGCTAGAGTTACTGCATGTTGTTCTGCAATACCAACATCAAAAGTTCTTTCAGGAAATGTTTCCATCATCTTTTTTAATGAACTACCAGTTAACATGGCTGGTGTTATGCCTACAATTTTTTTGTTATGTTCTGCTAACTCAACTAGTGTTTCACCAAAAACATCTTGAAATTTAGTAAACTCATTATTGGCTTTTAACTTTCTTTCTCCCGAAATTTTATCAAATTTACCAGGAGCATGGTAGGTTACCTGATCTTCTTCTGCTTTTTGTAATCCTTTTCCTTTTTTAGTAATGATATGCAGAAATTTAGGCCCTTTTTTCTTTTTTAAACGGGTTAATTCTGAAATAATTTTTGGTAAGTTATGTCCATCAATCGGGCCAGAATAATCTATGTTTAGTGCTTTAATAATATTATTTGCAGCAGCCAATTTTTTATCTGACTTTACTTTGGTTAAATATTCTTTTACCGCACCAACAGCAGGGTCTATTCCAATTGCGTTATCGTTTAAGATAATTAACAAATTTGCTTTAGAAACACCAGCATGGTTTAAGGCTTCAAAAGCCATACCGCTTGCAATAGAGGCATCTCCTATAACTGCAATATGTTGTTTTTCGGTTTCGTTTTTTAAGTTTGAAGCAATTGCCATTCCTAAAGCAGCAGAGATAGAAGTTGATGAGTGCCCAACACCAAAAGCATCAAATTCACTTTCGCTTCTTCTTGGAAAACCTGCAACTCCATTAAATTGACGATTGGTATGAAAAACAGCTTTTCTTCTCGTTAAAATTTTGTGTCCGTATGCTTGATGACCAACATCCCAAACCAGTTCATCTATAGGAGTGTTAAATACATAATGCAAGGCAATGGTTAATTCTACAACACCCAAACTCGCTCCTAAGTGGCCTTCTTTTGTCGAAACAATATCAATAATAAAATCTCGTAATTCTTTAGCAAGAGACGTTAATTCATCAACATTTAGTTTTTTTAAATCTGATGGAGAATTGATATGTTCTAAAAGCGGTTTCACTATTACTAAAACTGATATAAATTAGGATTTACAAAAATACAACATCCTATTTTGAGCAAAAAAGTAATGGGTTTGTTATTTTTACTTTAAATTATTTACAATGATTACTCCTTTTGATGATGAATACTTTATGAAAAAGGCTTTGCAAGAAGCACAAATGGCTTTTGATAAAGGCGAAGTTCCTGTGGGAGCAGTTATTGTGTTAAAAGATCAAGTTATTGCAAGAGCACATAATTTAACAGAAACGTTAAATGATGTTACAGCTCACGCAGAAATGCAAGCGTTTACTGCTGCAGCAGATTTTTTAGGAGGAAAGTATCTAAAAGACTGTATCCTATATGTAACGCTAGAACCTTGCCAGATGTGTGCAGGAGCTAGTTACTGGACTCAGATTAGTAAGATTGTTTACGGAGCATCTGAACCAGAGCGTGGTTTTAAAAATTTAAATACAAAATTACATCCTAAAACAACAATCGTTTCTGATGTACTAGAAGATGAGTGTAGTACAATTTTGAAACGTTTTTTTGTAGAAAAAAGAAACCTGAATTAAAAAAAGACCAATATGAAAAATATTGGTCTTTCTTAAAGTTAATTGCTTCAAAAAAAATCTAACGCAAAGCAGGTGAATAATTGGTTGGAAAATCCACGGCTTTTGCTAAGCCATTAGTTGCTTCTGTAAAGTTAGATCCAAATTTATTGTCCATGGCTTCTAAAATTTTATTCGCCATAAGTGCGTAGCCTCTAGAAGTTAAATGAATACCGTCTAAACTAATTAAACCACCAGTTACTAAACTTGTAGTTAAGCTAAAATCATCAAAAGATAACCCTAAAATGCCAGATGCTTCAATTAGCAAAGCATTTAAATCTACCAATGCTAGGTTAGGGTTGCTGTTAACAATAGAAGTAATGGTTGTATTATAACTATCGGTTGCTACTTTTAAGCTATTTTGTTCTTCAGGTGTTAGTACCCATTGGTCTGCCAGTGGAAGCGTTACTCCTTCAGCAGAAAACTGACCTGCTAATTGTTGAGAAAAACCTTGACTGACAAGAGTTTGTAGGTTTGTTGTGTTTACAGTTCCAATTATAGAAGAACTTGGTAAAACTAACAAATCGTCTGCTGTTGCAGCTCTTGCTTGTCCGTAAGTGTTTCCAAATAAATTAGCAACAAGAGGCACTGCTTGTTCAGGTAATCCAAAACTTTGTACAAAACCAGAAAAAGTTGGACTGTTAGCTAAAGCACCAGAGATTGTTGTAGCTAAATTTGGTAAATTTTCGTCAACAATTACCACAGGGTTTGCACCATCATCTGTAAATGTAACTATTCTATTTGTTTGACCAATAGCGGTATAAACTTGGTTAAGAGCTCCGTATACTTGATTTAATAAAGGTACTTGTGCTTTTAAGGTTAGATTTGTTGTTGGATCTAAAGCATTATATGGTACAGCTGTAAAGAAAGGTAATAAATCTACATTAGGTACTGTAGCCACAACTCCTTTTGCGCCATTTGCAGTAAGTGCAGTTACCATGTTAGAAAATACATTAGCAAATACATTTGGGTCGGTAATATCATTTGATCCATAAGTTGTTGGATCTAAATTACCTGTTTGGTCAGTACCTGCACCACCAGAAGTTGCAAAACTTAACACATCATTTCCACCAACTTCAGATAAAGTAAAAAATGTAGGTTGTTGTGCTAAAGCATCAACTAAAACCGTGGTCGTTTGGCTTGAAGCCATTCTTGCAAAGTAAGGATTTGCAGTACCTGGTAAAATACCTGCAGGGTTACCGTAACCAGGAGCTACTAAATGAAAGCTTTTTGCACCTGGAATTCCAAAATTATTAAAACTGGTTCCAGCTGCTCTTGCAACTAAGTTAGTTGTAGGTGTTGCACTCAAACGAACAGGTCCAGCCCCGTTAAAAAATAACCTTGGAGGTTGCGCTACATTATTATTAAAAACAAAACCACCAATATTATCTCCCATTAGCGGTTGGTTAAATTCTCCCCCACCAGCCAAAGCAAACTTTGAAGCTAATATATTAGGAAAAGAATTTTCTTGTGCAGATAAAAATAAGGCTCCATCTGAAAAACCAGCAGTAAAAGAGGCTCCAATGGCTACGTATTTTGAAAAGTTTAAATCACCTGTTTCTAAAGCTACTTGAGCTACTGCCTCTTCTTCAATTTCTGGCAATGTATTATTTACGTCGCAAGAATATAATGCTAATGCAGCTAATAAAACTCCAGCTATATATTTATAATTTTTCATAAAATTAAATCTTTTTAGTTATTAATTACCCAAGAAATGTAGTATTGAGAACCTATAGCACCTACTCCTGGAGCACTAAAATATTCTTTACCCGTAAGGTTTGCCGCTCCAAGTTTAAATAAAGAATTTATACCAGGTAAATTTAATTTATAGTTTACTTGAGCATCTAAAACAAATCTAGCATCTACAATACCATCTACAAATTGAGACTGCCAAAAGAACTCGTCTTGCCAACGTGCATTTACGCTAAAACCAACATTTTTAAATACTTCTTGTTTTCCAAATTGAACTTTAACTTTATGCTCAGGTGTATTAAATCCTGCTTCAAAATCTGGGTCTGTACTTTGGTCAAAATCAAATTTTGCAAATGTGTAATTTACACCTAAGTCAAAATCGTTAAATACTTTAGTATTTACACCAATAGAAGCTCCATAAGAACTAATATCTGCTGTAGAATTGGTATATGTTGTAAAATCTCTGTAATCATTTCTTGTAGTTAATGCTCTTAATAAAGCATCTCCAGAAAGCCCTGTTTGTAGAGGAACTCTTACATTTTTTTGAGCGATAAAGTTTTCATAATTGTTAAAATAAGCACTTAAATCTATAGTAACAATTTTTTCGCCAGTTGTAATTAGTCCTCTATAACCTACTTCAAAAGCAGTAACTTGTTCTGGTTGAACTAAACCAACTCCTATTTGTTCTGGGTTTCCAGCTAAAACAGAAGTAATAGAGTAAGATCTGTTGTAAGCATCAGCACCCGTTAACATAAAGCTATTTCCATTGCTATCTTGGTATGTATTGGAAAAACGACTTAAATTATCTGGCGCAGAACCCACTAAAATAGCAGAACCTAAATCTAAACCAATGTATTGATCTTGTGTTGTTGGATTTCTAAATCCTGTTTGAAAAGAAGCTCTAAAATTATCATTTTTATTTTCTCCAGCAGCATAAGCTAAAGAAACTCTCGGTGAAAAATTACCATCAAAATTTTGGGCTTTGTCATAACGGATAGACGCTGTTAATTTTAAACGCTCTTCTTCTAAGAATTTTTTCTGCATTTGTGTATAAGCTCCATATTCATCATAATTAATAGGACCATCTGCATCTGTAAAAATATTTCCAAAAGAGTTTAAAGAATACATTCTATAAGAACCACCAACTTGAATTTCTGCCCAAGTAATTTGATCTCTAAAGTTGTAATTAACGTCAGAATGATATAATTTGGTTTGATCTCTAAATTTTGCCCCAGTATTTAAATCTGGGTCATTTATTACTTTATTAAAAGCATCTTCAAACTCTGGTGTTCCTGGTATTAATCTACCTGTATCAGCAGCTTGTCTTGCAGCTGCATGAGAGCCTGTTGCTAAATATGTTCCCGCATATTGTTGAAACCAATCTGTATCAGATTTCCACATTCTATTAACATTTATTGCAGCAAATAACATGTTATAGGAATCTCCAGCATCTTCGTCTGTCATATACCCCCTAACAAAGAAATTTTTTCCTTTAACTTCTAATTTGTGTTGGTGTAGTAAAAAGTTTCTAATACTATAACGTTGTCCTCCTTGATAAATCGTATTTCCATTACCTACTTTAGAATTTAAAATTACTTCTAAACGATCATCACCATAAGGTCTATAATGTAAAGCACCACTCACTTTTAAGCTTCTTGCTGTATAGTCAATTAAATCTACCTCTCTATACCCTGTTCTGCTTACTCTACCAACAGCACCACCAAGATCTGTTGAAACAAAATCTCCATAAATGTTTACACCATCAAAATTAGGATCATCTGTTTCTTGTGGGTTTTCTGCGTTTCTTGTTCCTGGTGCGTATTTTTGGTTTGCTGTATTTCTATAATCTGTAGCATTCCACTCTTCTCCTTGTAAATAAGAGACACTTATTTTTGCTGCAAATTTATCTGATAAAACTTTTGCCATTCTTAAATTGACATCTTCAAAAGCATTTAATCCAGCTGCTTCTTGGCTAGTAAAACCACCTTTTACAGAAACACTAATTCCTTCACTATCAAAAGGGTTTTTGCTAGTCATAAACATAATTCCGTTAAATGCATTTGCTCCATAAAGTGCAGATGAAGCACCAGGTAATAATTCTACCGTGTTTACATCTAATTCAGACATTCCTAATAAGTTTCCAATTGCAAAATTTAGTGCAGGAGAAGAATTATCCATTCCGTCTACAAGTTGCATAAACCTTGTATTTGCAAAAGTTGCAAAACCTCTGGTGTTTACCGACTTAAAAGTTAAACTGTTTGTGTTAATGTCTACACCTTTCAGATTTTCTAAACCATCATAAAAAGAAGGAGATGAGGTGTTTTTAATTGCTCTAGAATCCAATCGTTCAATAGTAACTGGAGATTCCATAACTCGCTCTGGGGTTCTAGAAGCAGAAACAACAATTTCGTCTAAAGAAGTTTCGTTTTCTTTTAGATCTATTGTTACGTTTTGATTGTTTTTGGTAATTTTTATGCTTTGGGTTTTATATCCTAAAACAGAAACTTGTAGTGTAAACGGAGGTTTGTCAGATACTTTTAAAACAAACTTTCCGTTAAAGTCGGTACTTGTACCTACCGATTTTGTAGCTAATTTTATATTAGCTCCAGGAATGGTTTCCCCTGTATTTGCATCTTTAACTGTACCATTAACAGTAGTTTGCGCAGAAATAGCGAAACTACAAAGCACAAAAAAGACAAAGAATAATATCTTTTTTTTCATAATTTGAATCATTAGTTTTCGTAATTGCAAATTACGAAATATTTCTAAATTCCAAATTAAAAGCTATAAATTTTATTGTTTTAACAAAAAATACGTATTTTTTTATGAATTACATATATGGTAAAGTATTTAATTTTGGTTAAAATTAAACAACGATATATTGTACATTTGTAGTAAACTTTCTTTTTTTGAAAACGGTTTTAAACATTGCTAATTTTACTTCTAAAGAAAAAACATTTGTTACCATTGGCACTTTTGATGGTGTGCATTTTGGACATCAAAAAATACTAGAAAAACTGGTAAAAAATGCCAAAAAAAGGAATAGAAAAAGTGTTTTACTAACCTTTTTTCCTCATCCTAGAATGGTGTTGCAAAAAGAGGCTTCAATTGAGTTGATTAATACTATTGAAGAGCGCAAGCAACTGTTAGAAAAAATAGGATTAGATTATCTAATTATTCATCCTTTTAGCAAAGAGTTTTCTAGAACAAGTGCTTTAGAATTTGTAAGAGATATTTTGGTAAATCAACTAAATATTTCCAAACTAATTATTGGTTACGATCATCATTTTGGAAAAAACAGAGAAGGAAATATAGAACAACTAACGGAATATAGTGCTTTGTACGATTTTACTGTAGAAGAAATACCTGTGCAAGATATTGATAGTGTTTCGGTAAGTTCTACTAAAATTAGACGAGCATTAAAAGAAGGCAATTTAAAAACAGCTAACAATTATTTAGGATATCATTTTTCTTTAACAGGAACTGTGGTAAAAGGTAAAAACTTAGGCACTAAAATAGGTTTTCCTACGGCTAATATTAATATTGTTGAAGATTATAAGCTAATTCCTAAAAACGGAGTTTATGTTGTACAATCTAGCATTAACAATACAACTGTTTTTGGAATGATGAATATTGGTAATAGACCAACTGTTAATGGCAATAATCAAACGATTGAAGTAAATTTTTTTGATTTTAACGCAAACTTATATGAACAAAAACTAACCATTGAATTATTGTTTTTTATTCGCGAAGAACAAAAGTTTGTTTCTATAGAAGCGCTATCTCATCAACTTAAAAAAGACAAAGAAACTGCCTTAAAATACATAGAAGATATAAGCTAGGCATTTCTTTTAAATTATACCTACACAAATTATATATTTGCATTCTTAAATTTCTACAGAAATGTTACAAGTACAATTTATTAGAGAACACAAAGCAACTGTTTTAAAAGGTTTGGCAAAACGTAATTTTGCTAACGCAGAAACAATTATTGAAAACGTGCTTTCTACCGACGAAAACAGGAGAGCAACACAGGTTGCATTAGACAATACTTTAGCAGAATCTAATAAAATTTCTAAAGAAATTGGAGGCTTGTTTAAAACAGGACAAATTGAAGAAGCAAATAAGCTAAAAGCAAAAACTGGCGATTTAAAAGAACAATCAAAAACACTTTCTGAAAAATTAAATTTGTATTCAGAAGAGTTACAAAGCTTGTTGTATCAAATTCCTAATGTACCTCATGCTTCTGTAAAAGCAGGAACTTCAGAAGAAGATAATGAAGAGGTTTTTAAAGAAGGTATTATTCCAAATTTGGGAGAAAATGCTTTACCCCATTGGGAATTGGCCAAGAAATACGATATTATCGATTTTGAATTAGGAAATAAAATTACAGGTGCTGGTTTTCCTGTTTATAAGGGAAAAGGAGCTCGTTTGCAACGTGCATTAATTAATTATTTTTTAGATAAAAATATTGAAGCAGGTTATAAAGAATATCAAGTTCCGCACTTGGTAAATA
Source organism: uncultured Polaribacter sp. (assembly GCA_964410075.1). Lineage (GTDB taxonomy): Bacteria > Bacteroidota > Bacteroidia > Flavobacteriales > Flavobacteriaceae > Polaribacter. The sequence goes on along the minus strand of CAYPHE010000015.1, from coordinate 12,466 downwards.
CAGACTCTGCAACTGCTACAGGCCAGTTACCAGATAAAGATGGTCAAATGTACCACGCTAACGTAGATGACTTGTTTTTAATTCCTACAGCAGAGGTACCCATAACCAACATGTTTCGCGGTAATTTATTACAAGAAAAAGATTTTCCAATAACAGCAACAGGTTATACACCATGTTTTAGAAGAGAAGCAGGAAGTTACGGTGCTCATGTTCGTGGGTTAAATCGTTTGCATCAGTTTGATAAAGTAGAGATTGTTCGAATAGAGCATCCAGAAAACTCATATAATGCGTTAAATGGAATGGTAGAGCATATTAAAGAAATCTTAAGAGAATTAAAATTACCTTATCGAATTTTACGTTTGTGTGGAGGAGATACTGGTTTTACAGCTGCATTAACTTTTGATTTTGAAGTGTTTTCTACAGCGCAAGACAGATGGTTAGAAATAAGTTCAGCTTCAAATTTTGAAACATTTCAAGCAAACCGATTAAAATTAAGATTTAAAAATAAGGAAGGTAAAAGCGAATTGGCTCACACACTTAATGGAAGCTCACTGGCTTTACCTCGAGTTTTGGCGGGGATTTTAGAAAATTATCAAACCGAAGATGGAATTCAAGTTCCGGAAGTCTTGATTCCTTATACTGGCTTTGATTTTATTAGTTAGTGGTTTACTAAAACTAACCAGCAACTAAATACAAGAACCTTTTAAATTTTCCCCTTAAGGGAAATGTTTGATAATATTATGGGGATTAATTTGCTATAGAAGCAACAATTAATCTCTTGTATTTGTTCATTTCTAACAATGCGTTTAAGTATGCAGAAATCTGACCGTTTTTCATAAATTCAGTTGCGTTTTGCTTTGCTATCTCGTATTGTCTTTTTAATTCTTTCATAATTCCTATGTTTTTGTTAGTTTATATTAATGTAGACTCCATTTTTGTGTAAACGTTACAAGAAAAACAGAAAATACTATTGGTTTAATAATATTTTAACATTTAAGATAGCTATATTTGATTGGTATGAAAAAACTGTTTTTCCTTTTATGTATTGGGTTTTCTACACTTTGTTTTTCACAAAACGACTATTATTTAGCACAACGTTATTATATAGAAGGCGAGTATAAAAAAGCAGCACAACTCTTTGAAACATTATACGAAAAAAGCCCTTTTAACACTACTTATTTAAGCAGATTAATAGCTTGTTATCAAGAAACAGATAATTTTTCTAAAGCAGAGGATTTACTAAAAAGAAAATTACAGCGTAGTATTAACCAGGGTCATTTACATGTTTTTTTAGGCTACAACTACCAAAGACAAAATAGAGACGAGCTGGCCGAAAAACAATACAAATTGGCATTGAAAACAGTAGAGAATAACCCTGCTTTTGCGGGTATTATAGGACGATCGTTTAAGGAATATAGTTTGCTAGATTATGCAATTGCTAGTTATGAAAAAGCAATGTCAATAGATGAGAATTTGAACTATAATTTTCAAATCGCTCAGATTAATGGAGAAAAAGGGGACTTGCAGAAAATGTTTACTTCTTATATTGATTTAATTGACAAAAACGAAGACTATTTAAATGTTGTACAAAGGTATACCAGTACTTTTATTACTGAAGATAATGAGAATGAAGCAAATAAAATTTTTAGAAAAACCTTATTAAAGAAATCAGTTAGTAATCCGAAAGATGTCTGGAACGAACTATTAAGCTGGTTATTTACCAAACAAAAAGATTATAACAAAGCATTTATTCAACAAAAGGCTCTGTTTCAAAGAAAAAGTAATTTAGAGCTTAACAACAATCAATCTTCGGTAGATAATATTTATCAATTAGGTGTTATTGCATACAATAATCAATCTTTTGAGGTTGCTAAAGAGTGTTTCAATTTTGTAATTGAGCATTTAAACCGTTTTAACCAAGAAAAATTGATTGATGCAAACTTATACATTGTAAATATTCATATTGCTACCGAAATAGATAATGTAGAATATTCATTTAATGAGTTATTTAAAAAATTTGGCAAGAATACAGGTTCTTTAAAAATACAAACGGCTTATGCAGATTTTTTGACTTTCCAACAGAGCAATCCAGATAAAGCAAAACAAGTTTTAGAAGAAGCTTTGCAATTTGCAAATACGAAATATGATAAAGCCAGAATAAAAATTAAACTGGCAGATGTTTTGGTTTTTACTCAAAACTACAACCGAGCGTTAATTTACTACTCTCAAGTACAAACTCAGTTAAAAGGAAGTGAATTGGCACAAGAAGCTCGTTTAAAAGTTGCAAGAACTAGCTATTTTAAAGCCGATTTTGACTGGGCAAAAGCGCAGTTAAAAATTTTAAAAAGTGCAACATCTCAATTAATAGCAAACGATGCAGTTGATTTATATTTACTAATTACAGATAACGAACCTGTAGATTCTGTACCTTCGGGATTAAAGGAATATGCTAAAGCAGAGTTGTTAGCTTTTCAAAACAGAACTCAGCAAGCAATTGATACGTTACATGCAGTGTATACCAAATATAAAGGGCAACCTATAGAAGATGAAGCGTTATTTAAACAGGCTAAACTTTTTGTAAAAGAAAAACAGTTTGCAAAAGCCATAGAAAATTATCAAAAAATTGTTCAATTAGATACTACTGGAATTTTAGTAGATGATGCATTGTACGAAATTGCAGAGTTGTATTATACTAAAGTAAACGATTCGGTTAAAGCATCGGAATATTATCAAAAAATACTATTTGATTATCCTTCTAGTATTCATTTGGTTGAAGCAAGAAAAAAATATCGTAAAATTAGGGGAGATACTATTTAGGATTATTCTGTCTCTATAATTCAGTTAACTCCTAAAAACTATAAATTAGCAAACAGATATGTACATATATAATGTAACTATAAATATAGATGACGCCAGCCATAAAGAATGGTTGCATTGGATTGAAAATCACATCAACGAAATTTTAAATACTCAAAAATTTATTTCAGCAAAAATGACTGAAGTAATGATACAAGGTGAAGAAGGAAGAACCTATTCCATTCAGTTTGTTGCAAATAATAAAGAAGAGTTGGTGTCTTACCAACAAAATTATGAAAATAGTTTCCGTTTAAGAGCTTATCAAAAGTTTGGAGATAAAATGATGTCTTTTGCTACAGATCTTAGATTTATAAAAGAATTTTTTGCATCTAACGTAAAGAATTAAATAAAAGCACCCTTTTTATCTTTATTTCAGTGTTTTGGAGAATATTTTAATTGCAATTCTTTAAATAAATGAGGTGTAAACTTTATAAAATTACCTATTGTTTAAACTAAATTACCCTAAGTCAAAAAAAAGCTATTTTTTTTACAAATACATTCATGTTTTCTTCACTTTTTTAGCCTTTATTATTTTAACTAAGAATGATGTAAAATTATCTTTTTTAACCTAAAAATGTATAAAATTAATTTTAATATATTCTATTTTAACTTAATGTTTTCTTAACATTAAAATATGTGGTAAAATAGAATATAAATATGAAAATTCTAATGTTTTCCTAACTTGACTTCAGATATACCTTTGCAGTGTTAATAATCATTAAATTTTAAAAAGATGAGAACAACAATTAGAAAAAGTGTATTAGTAGCGTTTTTGTTTGGAACACTAATTAGCTACGCGAATGACATGGTAAACCCAGTAGATGGAGAGAGATTAAAGTCGGCAGTTATTGAGGTTAAAAAAGGTGAAGTTTTTACAATTAAAAACGAAGAAGGAGTCTCTTTATATAGAAGTACAGTTACAGATAAAGGAAATTTCCAAAAAGCTTTTGATTTAACAGATTTAGAAGACGGTGTTTATATTGCCGAGTTAGAAAAAACTAATGAAGTTGAGGTTAAAAAACTTATGGTTAAAGCAAATGAGGTAACTTTTTTAGATGAAAAAATGATTTACAAGCCAGTTGTTAGAACTAAAGGAGATTTATTATTAATTTCTAAGCTTAACTTTAGCAAAGACCCTTTAGCAGTAAAGATTTACTACAATGGAGAAGTTATTTTTACGGAAAGTATTGTAAAAAACGAAGCTGTCTTAAAAAGGATTTATAAATTATCTGCAAGTGAAAGAGGAGAGTACAGCGTAGTTTTTAAAACTAACGGTAGAACTTTCGAAGAAAATTTTTCTATATAACTGTGATAGTTTAATAAACAAATTAGTTAATTATTTTAGTTGTGAAAGCGAGTTTTTTTAAACTCGCTTTTTCTTGTTTAAAACTTTGGCTTTCTCTTTTCTAAAAAAGCAGTTGTACCTTCTATAAAATCATCTGTTTGAAAGCAATTGCCAAAAGCGCTAATTTCTGTAGCAAATCCTTCTTTTTTATATCCTGAATTTACAGCATAAATAGCATTAGCAACTGCATTGGGTGAATTCTGTAATATTCGTTTGGCCAACTTTTCTCCCAAAGGCAATAATTCTTTTTGAGTAACTACATGATTTACCAAACCAAGTGTTTTTGCTTTATGAGCATCAATCATATTTGCAGTTAAAATTAACTCCATAGCTTTTCCTTTACCAATTAACTGAGGCAAACGTTGTGTGCCGCCATAGCCAGGAATAACGCCTAAAGAAACTTCTGGTAACCCTAGTTTTGCATTATCAGATGAGATTCTAAAATGGCATGCCATAGCTAATTCTAATCCGCCACCTAAAGCAAAGCCGTTTACACAAGCAATAATAGGTTTCGAAAAATTTTCTATAAAATCGAATACAGTTTCCTGACCATTTTTAGCCAATTCGGCACCTTCAGTTTTAGAAAAGTGAGCAAATTCACTAATATCTGCACCAGCAACAAAGGCCTTTTCTCCACTTCCTGTCAATAAAATAATTTTACAACTTTTATCATCCTCTAACGCTTTAAAAGCTGTGTGTAGTTCTTTAATTGTTGATGAGTTTAATGCATTTAATTTCTTGGGTCTATTAATGTAAACCGTTGTAATTTGTTCGTTTTGTTTAATAAGAAGGTTTTCGAAATTCATAAGCAAGTTTTTAATGCATTACACTTTTGGTAAAATAACTGTAAACGAAGTACCTACATTTTCTGCAGAAGAAAAAGAAATAGAACCATCGTAAGCTTCAATAATATTTTTAATCATTGGTAATCCTAGACCCATTCCACTTGTTTTAGTGGTAAACTTTGGTTCAAAAACCAAATGTTTTACATTTTCAGCCACTCCTTTTCCATTATCTGTAACTACAATTTTTATGTTGTTTTTTTCTTCAGCAACTTTTACTTCAATTATAGGTTCTTTTCTATTTTCGGAAGCTTGAATTGCATTTGTAACCAAATTGGTAACAATTCTAATCAGTTGTGTTTTGTCTAAATTAGCATATAAAGCTTCTTCTTTAGGGCTGTATGTAATATAATTTTCGGCAAAAATATCGAGTGCCATTTTTACAACACCAATCACTTCAATTTTCTCTTTTTTCTGAGTTGGCATTTTTGCAAAATCTGAAAAAGCAGAAGCAATAGAACTCATTACATCTATTTGCTGAATTAAAGTTTCGCTAAATTCTTTTAATTTTTCTTTAGCATTTTCTTCTTTAGCGTTAAACCTTCTCTCGAAACTTTGAACGGTTAAACGCATTGGTGTCAACGGATTTTTAATTTCATGAGCAACTTGTTTTGCCATTTCTCTCCAAGCTTGTTCACGCTCACTTTTAGCTAATTTTACAGCACTTTCTTCTAGCTGATCAATCATGTTGTTGTAAGCAACAACTAAATTTTCAATTTCTGAACTGGCACCATCTAATGTAATTTTTTCGTTGCGTTTGTTCAAACGCGTTTGCTTCATTTTTTCTGAAATTGTTTTTATAGAACGTGTAATATAGCTCGATAAAAAATACGCCAAAGCAATTGCTATTGCAAACATTAGAAGATAAACGATGCTTAACCTAGAAATAAATTCGCGAAGCTCATGTTTTATTTCTGAATTGTCTTGAGCAAATTGTAGTTCTAAAATTCCAATACGTTTGAATTTAGAGTCTTTTAAATAGGTATATGAAGTTTGGTAGGTAAGATCATTATCGTTTTCATCTACATTTACTATATTTTTCATTACTCTGTGGCTAGAGTTTTTAGCCAATTTGCTTAAAATCTCATTAGAAAGAGGTTTAATTTTTAATTTTTCGAAAGCATTTTCTGTAGAGGATTTTAGTAGGTTACCTTTTAAATCAAAAACAGAAATATTTAGGCGATTAATAGAGGAAATTTCGTTTATACTATTTCGAAAAATTGCAGATAAATATTCTGTATCAACAGGATAAGTTGTTTTTGCCAACTCTAATTCAATGTGCTTTTTTGTAGTACTTTCTTTTCGCTCAAAACGTTTGATGTTATAATCTTGTGTTTGTTCATCATATTGAAAAATGGTAACCACTAAAATTAATATTGATGCCAAAAGCACCAATAAAATCATAGATAAAAAAATACGATTTCTAAGCGATAATTTTTTTAGTTGAAAAATCATTTTTCTGAAATAACTTTTGTTTTCATTGTTAGTAAATCATCAAATTCGCCATCATTATCCCAATCATGTTTGCTAGTTCCTATAAAACCATTTTCATTAGGTCTTATGGCGTAAGAAACGGCTATATTTCTTCCTCCATAAAAATAAGAGATGTGTAAAGAATCGTTTTTTATAGACCAGGTTCCTGAAGATTCGTTTTGTTTTTCTTTTTTTCGGTTGATAAACCAAGCAGAAAATGTGCCATCCGAGTTGTATTTAGATTGTGCAATAACGTTAGGATTGTTTTCGAATTTATCTTCGTAAATCTGCAAAGAGTCTGTTTTGTTTACAGTTGGCATTTCAATTTTTAGGTATGTAGTTTCCCAACTATTTGCCATAAATTCTTTTAAAGAATTGTTTTCTTTTTTACAGTTAACAACTACTAGAAAAACTATAAAAATGCAGATTATTTTTTTCATCTTTAAATTTAAATGTTCTAAGATAGTTAAATAAAAAAGGCATTACAAAAGAAGTAAAAAAATTGTGTTCTCTTTAACTCTAGTTATTTTTTAAAAAGTATTTAAAAAAAGAAACCGAAATCAATTTTTTGATTTCGGTTTATAAATGTTATTAAAGAAACGCTTATTCTTTAGGTAACCTTTCGTCTATCATTTTTAATGGCATATCATCCATTAAATCGAAAATATCTAAGATATCTCTAACAGTTTCTTCTTCTTCTGCTTGTTCTGTAACGAACCATTGCATGAACATCTCAGAAGTAAAATCATTTAATTCTCGTGCACTTTTAAAAATGTTAAAAATAGATTGCGTTACTTTTACTTCTTGATCAAGAGTTTTTTCAAAAATTTCTCTCAAGCTTTCAAATTCGTTATTTACATTATTAATGTTTGGAGATATTGCGGCACCTCCATTATCATTAATAAAATTAAATATTTTCATAGCATGTGCTCTTTCTTCTTCAGATTGAGCGTAGAAAAAACTTGTACTGTTTATTAATCCTCTTTGATCACACCAAGATGCCATTGCTAAATAAGAAGCAGAAGCATGCATTTCCATAGAAATTTGGTTGTTTAATAAATCCATCACTTTTGGATGAATGATCATTTGTCTTCTTATTTCGGTTTTCATAATTTTAAATTTTGAGTATACTAAATTACGATAAATGAAATGAACTAGATAATATCTATTAAAATTTATAGATAATCTAAATAAACTAGAAAATTTATGAGGATATAACTAAAAGCTATGAAAGCACAAATCCAATTCTTCTTTTAAATCGATAAGTTTTGGAATTTCTAAAAAAAGAAGGTGTTTTTTATCAGCAACAAATAATAGCACAAAATTTTCGTTATCTATAATTTTAGCCAATTTATTTGGAGTAGTAAATTTATTAACGTTTTCTCTTAACTGTAATAATTGAGGAAAAGTAAGAATAATAGATTGTTCGTCAACTTCTAAATGATACTTACAAAAAGTCTCTTTTTTAAGCTGAACGTTAAATGCTATGTCGTTAAAAATACTCACGTTGCAAATCTAACTATTATTTAGAATAAATTAAAATTAAAATTCAATTATTCTAAAATTTTAAGCAACGTTTATTACTTCTTTAACTTCTGGAGCGTATTTTTTTATAGTAGCCTCAACACCATTTTTAAGTGTCATTTGGTTTACAGAGCAACCAGTACAAGCACCTTGTAGTTGAACCTTAACGGTGTTTTCTTCTACAGATAATAGTTTAATATCACCACCATCACTCTTTAAAAAAGGACGAATTTCGTCAAGTGCTTTTTCGATATTGGTTAGTAAAGTTTCTTCTGTTGTCATAATAATTACTTTTTAATTTCCCCATTAGGGATAACTCAATTCGGGTATTTTGAGTTATTTTAATAAAAAATTAAATATTTTATTTAAAATTAAAAACCTTAAATTATAAAAGGTTTAAAATTGATTATTTTTTTACTGCACTACAACCACTCATTGTAGTTATTCTTACTACTTCTGTGGGTGGTAAATTTTCGTTTCTTTTAATAAGTTCTGCAACCATTTTTTTAGTAATGTTTGCAAAAGCTTCTTCTAGAACTGTTTTTTCTTGCAAAGCAACAGGGTGTCCAACATCTCCAGATTCTCTTATGCTTTGTACTAAAGGAATTTCTCCTAAAAACTTAGTATTAATATCTTCAGCCAAATGTTTTGCACCGTCTTTACCAAAGATATAATATTTGTTATCAGGCAATTCTTCTGGTGTAAAATACGCCATATTTTCTACAATACCTAAAACAGGCACTTTTATACTATCTTGTTGAAACATAGCCACTCCTTTTTTAGCATCTGCTAAGGCTATGTTTTGAGGTGTACTAACAACAACAGCTCCATTAATTGGTAAAGATTGTACTATAGACAAATGAACGTCTCCTGTACCAGGAGGTAAATCTAAAAGTAAAAAATCTAGTTCTCCCCAATCTGCATCAAAAATTAATTGTTTTAACGCTTTAGAGGCCATTGGTCCTCTCCAAATAACAGCTTGATCTGGATTTGTAAAAAAACCTAGAGATAATAATTTTACACCATAATTTTCTACAGGTTTCATTTTAGAACGGCCATCTACATTTACAGAAAGAGGTCTTGCTTTTTCAACATCAAACATTAAATGCTGTGAGGGACCATAAATATCTGCATCTAAAACACCAACATTAAAACCCATTTTAGCCAATGTAACCGCGGTATTTGCCGTTATTGTAGATTTACCAACTCCACCTTTACCTGAAGCAACAGCAATTATATTTTTAATATTAGGAATTTCTTTTCCTTTAATTAAATTTGGGTCTTCTTTTGGTTCTGGTTTTACAACCTTAACATTTACCTTTACTTTTAAAGATGAGCTAATGTTTGTTAAAATTGCTTTTTCAACTTCGGTTTCAACCTTTTTTTTAGCTTGCAAAGTTGGGTTGCTAATTTGCACATCCACTTCAATTTCGTCTCCAAAAATAACAACATTTGTTACGTTATTATTTTCTACTAAACTTTTACCTTCTCCAGGAGCAGTAATTGTTTCTAGTGCTTTGTATATGTCTTGCTTTTTAAAGCTCATTTGATGTTTTTTCAAAAAATAAATAAGGCTACAAATATACTTCTAAAAAGGCTCTAAAAGAAATTTTCTAATTATTACTACTATTAAAAAATTATTAAAAAGGTTAAATAGTTTTCTAATTTGCAATATGTTATGTATATTTAAGAAGTAATAATCCTTAATCCCCCAAGGTCATGAAAAACACAGTTTTAAAAACTGCGGTATTTTTTACGTGTATATTATTCTCTTCTATAGTTTTATCACAAGATATCGCATTAAGTAATTCTATTAAACCATACGCTAATTATTATAATTTTTCTAGTAAAGTAGTTATTAAGAACGCTACTTTAGAGGATGGTATGTACATGTATGAGTACAAAAAAAGAAAAGTTAATGTAGAAATTAAAGATGGTTATTATTATGAGTACATGCACAATAACCAATTTTTAAAAGCAAAAATTGATTGGGTATCTGAATTTAAGTACAAACTTACTATTGTACAGGTAGAAACAGATCAATATCCTTTTGAAAAAGGAGACTCTTTAATTTCTGAAATCACTAAGATTGAAGGTGATGAATACCATTACAAATCTTTTTTTAAAGGAAAATTAGGTAGAGGTAATTTTGTAAAGCTAGCTGAGAAAAAAAGTTACCAGTAAAATAAATACGATTACAATTCTTCAGCTGGGTTCCAGAAGATTTTATCTAGCTGTTGAATTTGATTGTCAATAACTTTAATCCCCTCGTTTTCTAACAACTGTTGCATTAAATTGGTTCCATCGAAATGATGTTTACCTGTAAGTAACCCTTTTTTGTTTACAACTCTGTGAGCAGGAACAGGGTTTTCTAAATTTCCAGAATTATTTAAAGCCCAACCGACCATTCTTGCTGAACGAGCTGCTCCTAAATATTTTGCAATTGCCCCATAACTTGTTACTCTTCCTTCTGGAATACGTCTAGCTACTTCGTAAACTTTATCAAAAAAATTATCAGATTTTTCCATGAAAACGAAATGTATAAAAAAATAGCATGCTATCATAATTTTAAGGCATACCTCTTTTGGGGTATTTTAAGAAATACCACTTTAGGGTGATTTTTTTAAAGTAAATAAAGAACAACTTTGTAGTGTTCTTATACATGTGCACGAATAGAATAAATTATCTCATTATTTTTCAATGAGAGGCGGAATCGAAAAGCCTTATGAGTAGAATAACTAATAAAAATTATAAATTATGTCTTTATCAGGAACAACTTGGTCTGTAGTAGGAACTTCTGCAGTCGACAAATGGACTATGACTTTTAACAATGACACAGTAACAGTTAGTATAAACGGTAATCCTTCAGGAACCGCTTACTATGCTGAAAGCAATGGAAATTTTATCATCCAACAAAACAAAACAACTGCTAACTCAAATATTGGTACTGTTTGGTCAGGAAGTTATGTAAATTCAGTAGGACATGGATTGATTCAAACCTATCCTGGAACAGGAACTAACTATACTGTTTTAACCGATTTTCACATGATTCTACAGTAATTGTAGTGGATCTAATCAATTTTAGTTAACAAACTAGAAACATAAAGTGCAGTAAGAGTTTTTAGACTCTTGCTGCATTTTAACTAAATATTTTTTAATTTAACAACATCTTAAAAAAACCAAACTAATTATGAAACCAACAAAACATATTTTTTTACAAATTAATACAGATGCTATTATTGATTTATTTCAATTAAAACAAAAAACTTCTAATAATGCTAAAATAACAAATAATGAAGCATTAAATAATTGTTTAATTTTCTCACAAGGAGCAATGTCTATGGGAGATCCTGTTAAAAACTTTATAGTTGAAACAGATGTTGAAAGAGAAATAGGGTTTACCGTTTTACCATTAAATTTATTTTCAAGAAACCTTTTGTATTTTAAAAGTTTAAATTGTTCGGAAAAGACATTAAAAACAATTCCTAAGTTAAATGGAAAAAGAAAACCAGTTAGTTTTATAATTGATTCTAACTCTTTAAAAGAGCCAAGTAAAGTTTGTTTTTCGCTAGAATTAATTCTTGAGTATAAAGATTTAGAAGATAATTGGCAGTCTATAGAGTTATGTATAGATCCAGTACTTCAGGTTAAGCAAGATACTGAAGGGTGAGAATTTTTAATTTATTTTTTCTTTTTTTCTTTTTTTTTCTAACTAATTTTTCTTTCAGTCAAAATCAAAAAAAGGCGGATAGTCTTTCAAGTGTTTTGAAAAAGGATAAAAACCTTAGTGATTCAATTAAAGTCGTTTTAATATACAAAACAGCTATAAACTCCTCAATCCCTGAGCAAAAAATAAAATATGCTAATTTATTATTAGAAGAATCAGCACCTTATAAGCCAATTTTTTATGCTATTCAAGCCTATAATATTAAAGGTGTTGCTTATCGGTTAAAAGGAGATTTGGAAAATTCATTACTGAGTTTATTTAAAAGTGCTCAAATTGCAGCAAATAATGATATGCCTATTTTTGAAGCAGAAGCTTTTAGTGAAATTTCTAACTCTTATATAGCAAATAAAGATTTTGACAATTCTTTATTTTATCAAAATAAGGCGATTGCTATTTTTAGAAAACATGCATCAAAAAGTCAGCTTGCTATAACTTTATTAAATACAGGTTTTAATTATTATTCATTAAAAAAGTATGATGAAGCACTAAAATTGTACAATGAGGCAGAACCTTTGTTTGATAAGATTAAAATGGCTATTGGTAAAGCCTATACTATTGGTAATAGAGCTTTGGTGTTTTGGAAAAAAGGAGCTATAGAAAAGGCAGAAGCAGACTTAATAGATGCTATTAAAAGATTAAAAAAAATTGGTGATAATTATGGAATTGCAGATTATCATAATCAATTAGGTACTATTTATT